>NZ_JBDKXK010000020.1:0-57189 GCF_039710735.1 Cupriavidus sp. DL-D2
TGGAGCGGGTTTCCGCGACGCGTATCTGTGGACTTGGGCAACCAGTGAGAAGCCCCGCGCCGCTCGGCGCGGGCAGAGCGGAGCTCCGAACCCATCCCCGTCGAGAGCATGCCGTCGCCTCTTGGCAGGCCCGCGAAGGAACACCTGGCCTCATGCGCGCGGCGCTATTTGGACTCAGGCACGCCGCATACGCGTTTGATTTCCTCTGTGACGATGGAAATCAACGCTTCGGTTGCAGTACTGAGTGGCCTGAGTGGATGGCTGACGCAAACGAGATGGCGGACAATGCGCGGTGCGACGATGGTGTGCATGCGCAGCCTGCCGTCATCCACCGCACGTTGCACGATAATGCGCGGAAGCACTGTGACAAAACGCGTGGCTTCCACGAACCGCACGATGGTGCCGAGAATATCGATCTCGAACTTGGGGGAAAGCGTGACGTCCTGGGCCTGCGTGGCGGTGTCGAGCACCACGCGCAGGCCGTGCCGCTTGGTGGGTAGCACGAGTTCCAGGGCGGGGAGCCTTGCCATCTCCACGGATTCCGGCAGCACCGGGCCGTGACTGGCACTTGCCACCAGCACCATTTCTTCGTCGTGCATGGGCAGCACCTGGAGCGACGGGCGGCCGCGCTGCAAATGAAGCACGGCTGCATCGAGTTGGCCTGCGGCAACCAGATCCATCAGCGCCGCACTCATGCCGTCCGCAACGGACACCTCCACGTTCGGATATCGCTGGTTGAAACGTGCCAGCGAATCCACCAGCACGCTCTCGGTCTCCGAGGCCACCATGCCAATGGTGATGTGCCCCGCCATCTGTTCTTCGCGCTGCATCATCTGCTGCCGGGCGCCGGCAATGTCACGCATGATCGGCAGGAACAGGCGATACATCATGCGGCCCGCTGGCGTGGGGACCATGCCATGTGGAATGCGCTCGAACAACTTCTGATCGAACTCTTCTTCGAGTCGGGCAATCTGCATGCTCAGTGCCGGCTGCACGATATTCAGGCGCTTGGCCGCGCGGGTCACCGACCCATCTTCGAACAAGGCAAAGAAGTACTGAATCTGTTTAAGGTCCATTGCCGATATCAGTCATTATTTGGTCAATACATCAATATTTATGATGACGCGCGCTAGCGCAAAATATAGACGCGCATGCGGCGATGCGCCGTGGCCGCCTATTTCCAGGCTTTGAGGATGTCTCAAAGCATATGTTCTTCATATCATATGAAATGATGGACCGAATCAAAAAACAATATTAGTCGTTATATCGCAATCTCTCTAATCTCCGTCTGACGTTGCACGGTTCCAGTGGCCCATCGGCCCGGAGCTGACCCGCAGACTGGAGTAGCAAATGAAGAGATTCGATGCTGGCGACATGACCGGCACGGCACAGGAGACACAGGCGTTATCGCCGGCACGGCACGTTGGCCGGCCGATGGAGCGCCTTGAAGACCCCGCCATCCTGAGTGGCAGGGGCCGGTTTGCCGATGACCTCGGCGTTCGGCCCGGCACCTTGCACGCTGCGGTACTGCGCTCGCCTCATGCGCATGCCGAACTGGGCGTCATCGACGCCGCTGCCGCGCTCAAGGCGCCGGGCGTGCGCGCCATCCTGACCGGCGCCGATCTTCCCGCCTGGTCCCGGCCCTTCGTGGTCGGCGTGAAGTTGCCCATGGAGCAATGGGCGCTTGCCATGGACCGTGTCCGATACGTCGGGGAGCCGGTGGCAGTTGTCGTGGCGGAAAGTCGCGCGCTGGCAGAAGACGCGCTTGACCTGATAAGAGTGGGGTACAGGGTGCTGCCCCCGCTGGTTTCTATCGAGGCCGCAGCGTCCGAGGACGCACCGGTGCTCCATCCCAAGCTCGACAGCAACATCGTCAGCGATCGTCATTTCCGTTATGGGGAGCCGGAGGCCGCATTCCAGGCAGCGCCGCACCGCGTATCGTTGACGGCCCACTACCCACGCAGCACCTGCACGCCGATCGAATGCGGGGTGGTTGTTGCCGAACATCTGTCGGGTAACGAAGGCTACCAGGTGACATCGAACTTCATGGGGCCGTTCTCCCTGCACGCCGTGATGGCGATGGCGTTGGGCGTGCAGGCCAATCGCCTGCGCCATGTGGCGCCGCGCGACTCAGGCGGCAGCTTCGGCGTCAAGCAGGCGGTGTTTCCTTATGTCGTCCTGATGTGTCTGGCCTCGCGCAAGGCAGGGGCACCGGTGAAGTGGGTGGAAGATCGTCTCGAACATCTGACGGCGGCCACCTCTGCAACGGCTCGGCTGTCTACGTTGGAAGCAGCAGTCGAGGCAGATGGCCGCATCGTCGCGCTGTCGTATGACCAGCTTGAAGATTGCGGCGGTTACCTGCGTGCGCCGGAACCCGCCACGTTCTATCGCATGCACGGCCTGCTGACGGGCGCCTATGCGATTCCAAACCTGTTGGTGCGCAACCGCGTGGTCTTGACCAACAAGACGCCGACCGGCCTCGTGCGCGGTTTCGGCGGGCCGCAGGTGTACTTTGCACTGGAACGTTTGATCCAGCGGATCGCCGTGGAACTCGGTCTGGACCCGCTCGATGTCTATCGTCGAAACTTTGTTCCGGCCGATGCGTTTCCCTATCACGCGGCAGCGGGCGCGCTGCTCGATTCCGGCAACTACCCACTGGCGATGTCTCGCGCGCTGGAAGCTGGTGGCTACGACGAACTGAAATCGCGACGGGATGCCGCGCGTGCGGACGGCAGGTTGTACGGCATCGGGTTTGCAGCCATTGTCGAGCCCTCGGTGTCCAACATGGGCTACATCACCACGGCCACGCCGGTGGAGGCCCGTCGCAAGGCCGGTCCGAAGAATGGTGCCATTGCCAGCGCGACGGTCAGCGTGGACCTGCTTGGCGGCGTGGTGGTGACCATCGCATCCACCCCGGCAGGCCAGGGACACATGACGGTCTGCGCGCAGGTGGTGGCCGACGTGCTGGGCGTTGACCCGAACGATGTTGTCGTCAACGTCGAATTCGATACCCACAAGGATGCTTGGTCGGTCGCGGCCGGCAACTACTCCAGCCGTTTCGCCGGTGCCGTCGCCGGCACCGTGCATCTGGCGGCTATGCGGGTACGCGAGAAGCTGGCGCGCATCGTCGCCTCCCAACTGGGTTGCGAGCCTGCCGATATCGACTTTGCCGATGGCCGCATTCAGCGCAACGGTGCTCCCGATACTGCCGTGCCGTTCGCACGCGCAGCCAGCAATGCGCCGCACTGGTCGCCGCAGTTGTTGCCGGCAGGCGAGGAGCCAGGTCTTCGCGAAACGGTCTTCTGGTCTCCGCCCAACCTCGATGCGCCGGACGAACAGGATCGCGTCAATACTTCCGCCTGCTATGGCTTTGTTTTCGACCTTTGCGGTGTGGAGATCGATCGGGCGACTGGACGCGTTCGCATCGACCGCTATGTCACCGCGCACGACGCCGGCAAGCTACTCAACCCGGCACTGGCCGATGGGCAGATCCGCGGCGCGTTCGCGCAGGGGCTTGGCGCGGCACTGATGGAAGAGCTGCGGTATGGCGCCGATGGCAGCTTCCAGTCCGGCACGCTGGCGGACTATCTGATGCCCACCACCTGCGAGGTGCCTGACCCGCTGATCGTCCATCTGGAAACACCGAGCCCTTTCACACCTCTCGGTGCAAAGGGCCTGGGCGAAGGCAACAACATGAGCACGCCGCCGTGCATCGCCAACGCGGTGGCGGATGCGCTCGGCGTGAGCGATATACGCCTGCCGCTCGTACCTGCCAAGGTGATGTCGATGATCGGCTTCGACGATCCGCCGCCGTCGACGCCCGCGCTGGCCGAAGCATCTGGAGACGCCCCGGCAAATGGCAAAGGCGGAGAGCGTGGCAAGGCACTGACCGCGCGCGGCTCGGTAGATCTGGATGCAACGCCGGAGGCCATCTTTGCCGTCCTGCTGGACCCGGTCGCCCTCGCCAACGTCGTGCCGGGGTGCCACGCCCTTACACGCATCGGCGACAACCGCTATCGCGCTGACGTAACCGTAGGGATCGGCATGATCAAGGCGCGCTATGAAGCCGAGATCGCGCTGTCGGACCTGCAGCCACCCCATCGGCTGCGTCTCGAAGGGGCGGGTCTGTCGTCGCTGGGAAGTGCGCGCGGAGCAGGGCTGGTCGAGTTGGCACCACATGGCTCTGGCACGCGGCTGACGTACGACTACGAGGCCGAGGTATCCGGGAAAGTCGCCGCAGTCGGCGGCCGCATGCTTGAAGGTGCCGCCAAGGTGGTGCTGCGCCAGTTGTTCGAATCGCTCGGCCGGCAAGCCAGTGGCAAGCCGACCTCCAGGCCAGGCTGGATCACGCGCCTGCTGGTGCGACTGGGAGTGCGCAAATGAAGCCCGCAGCATTCGATTACCTGCGTGCCGAAACGACGGAGCATGCGCTGCAAGCACTGGCCTCGGGCGACGACGGAGTGCGCGTGATGGCAGGCGGACAGTCGCTGATGGCCGTGCTGAACATGCGTTTGTCGCAGCCGCAACTGCTCGTGGATATCTCGCGTACCACGGAGCTGGACACCGTGCGTGTCGAGGACGGAAAGCTCGTGGTGGGTGCAGCCGCCACGCAGGGCCGCGTGGAATGGCGGCCGTCCTTGATGGACGAGGTTCCGTTGCTCGCCATGGCCTTTCCGCACATTTCTCATTTCCAGATTCGCAATCGCGGCACGGTGTGCGGCTCCATCGCGCACGCCGATCCGAGCGCCGAACTGCCGCTCGTGCTGACCGCGCTGGGTGGCGAGGTTGTACTGCGTTCGCAGCGCCGCCGCCGCGTGCTGCCCGCGTCCGATTTCTTCCAAGGGATGCTGATGACATGCCGTGAGCCGGACGAACTGGTCGAGGCGGTCCGCTTTCCGCTGCGGAAGCCGGGCGCGCGATATGGCTTCTCCGAGTTCTCGGCGCGGCATGGTGATTTTGCCTTGGTCGCTTGCGCTGCCGTGGTCACTGACGACGCCATCGCGCTCGCAGTGGGTGGCGTATCGGACCGGCCCGTGCTGGAGACATGGCCGCGCCTGCATGGCAAGGCGCTGCTGGATGCGATCAACGACTTTAGCTGGAAGCTGGGCGCGCAGGACGACGCCCATATCAGCGCGCAGTACCGCCGGCATCTGGTGCGGCAGTTGGGCATGCGCGTAATCGAGGAGGCAAGATGAGCAAGACCCCCAAGGCCGCACCGGTGAGTGCGTTCCCGGTGATGCGGCGTGACGAGCGCCACAACATCACCTTGACCCTGAATGGCGCGAACAGGACAGGCCAGTGCGAATCGCGCGAACTGTTGTCCGATTTCCTGCGTCACGGACTCGGTGCCACCGGCACCCATGTGGGCTGCGAGCACGGCGTCTGCGGTGCCTGCACGGTTCGCGTCGATGGTGTGGCCGCGCGTTCGTGTCTGATGCTGGCCGTTCAGGCCGATGGCCGTGACATCGAGACTGTCGAAGGACTCGGGTCCGACGCAGGTCTGGGCGATTTGCAGGCAGCATTCCGGCGCCATCACGCGCTGCAGTGCGGCTTCTGCACCGCGGGCATCCTGATGTCATGCGCGGACTACCTGGAACGCGTGCCGCAGCCAACCGAGGCACAGGTTCGCGACATGCTGTCCGGCCACCTGTGCCGCTGCACCGGATACACGCCGATTGTCGCCGCCGTGCTCGACGTGGCGGCCAGCCGTGCGCAAGCGCGCCAGAGCGAGAGCGCCCGATCCGCCGCCGGGGAGCCTTGCCATGCTTGATCTCGGTCGGACCTTTCTGCAAAGCGTGGAGCGGAGTCCTCGCGCACTTGCCATCGTCGACGGCGAGTTGATGCTGACCTACGAGCAGTGGCTGCCGCGCATCCGCTGCGTGGCCGCCGGCCTGCTGGATATGGGCCTGCACCCCGGCGATCGCATCGTCACGCTGTTGCAGAACCGTTGGGAGATGGCGACGCTGCATTGGGCATGCCAGTTTGCGGGCATCGTCATCGTGCCGTTGAACTGGCGCGCCAAGCCGGATGAACTGGACTACTGCCTGCGTGATGCCGCCGTGAAGGCGCTGGTGTACGAACCGGTGAGCGCCGATGCCGTGCTGGACTGCGATGGCGCGGGCGATATTCCCTGCATTGGTCTGGACGATGCACCCGGCGGCTCGCTCTCATTCGACCTGCTTCTGGGCGCGACGCCCCATGGCGAGGGCGCGCTGGCCGAAGCCGGCGATGTATCGCTCATGCTGTACACCTCCGGCACCACCGGCAGACCCAAGGGCGTGCCGCGCCGCCACCGGCAGGAACGTGCAGCAGCGTTGGCGCACGTCGCGCAGAACCTGTACCGGCATGGCGAACGGACCCTCGGCGTCATGCCGCTGTATCACACGATGGGTGTGCGCTCGCTGCTGGCCATGGCGTTGGTCGACGGGCTGTTTGTCTGCGTGCGGCGATGGAATGCGTCGCAGGCGCTGCAGGCAATTACCACGCATCGGGTGAGTTGTCTCTATCTGGTGCCTACGCTCTACCACGACCTGCTGGCGGACCCGGCCTTCGCGGGCACGGACGTGCGCACCGTCACGAAGCTCGGTTTCGCTGGCGCCGCCATGAACGATGGGCTCCTGAACCGGCTGGAAGACGCGTTCCGGCCAGAACTCTTCGTCAATCACTATGGATCCTCCGAGGTCTATACCTGCAGCATCCACCAGGACGCACCGCGCAAGCCCGGCAGTGCCGGCCGTGCTGGCCTGAACACGCGGCTGCGCATTGCCCGGCTCGACGCTGACTCGCCAGAAGATGTTGTGGCAACCGGCGAGGAAGGCCAGATCATTGCCGACCTGCGCGGCGACGAAGCGTTCGAGGGTTACTGGAACCGCGACGACGCCAATGCGAAATCCCTGCGCGACGGCTGGTATTTCACTGGCGACATTGGCTACTTCGATGCCGATGGCGACCTGTACGTTACCGGTCGCGTGGACGACATGATCATCAGCGGCGGCGAGAACATCTCGCCCGCCGACATCGAATCGGTGCTGTCGCTGCACCCAGGCGTCGATGAGGTAGCCGTGGCTGGCGTGCCCGATGCGCGCTGGGGACAGAAGGTGGTGGCATTCGTCAAGCCACGGGGCGCGGTGGATGCCCAGGCACTGGACGACTACTGCCGCGGTTCCGATCTCGTCAACTTCAAGCGTCCGCGCGGCTACGTGTTTGTCTATGACATCCCGAAATCGCCCGTCGGCAAGATCCTGCGCCGCAAGCTGTCGGCGGGCGAGTACCACGCCATTTCATCCCTTCCCTATAGCGATCCCATCACGGAGTAACGACATGACCCAGGAATTCCGATTGATTCATCCCGACCAGCAGCGCCTGCAGGAACTCGATGGCTTCTCCGTCACGATCGATCCCGCGCGCGAACGCGCGGACATCGTCCTGCACCGTCCCCCTTACAACGTGATCTCGATGGCTGCACGCGACCAGTTGCGGGCCGCATTCGAGGCGCTGGATGCCGATGACCGGGTGCGAGTCATCGTGCTGCGGGGGGAGGGCCGGCACTTCTCCAGCGGTGGCGACATCCGCGGCTTCCTCGAAGCCTCGCCCGAGCATGTATCGAAGCTCGCGTGGAATGTGGCGGCGCCCACGCGATGCGGCAAGCCGGTGATTGCAGCCAACCGTGGCTACTGTTTCGGCGTGGGCTTCGAGTTGTCGCTGGCTTGCGATTTCCGCATCGCCACCAACACCACGGAATACGCACTGCCGGAGCAGAAGCTCGGACAGATTCCGGGATCGGGAGGCTCCGCACGGCTTCAGAAAATGGTGGGGGTGGGCCGCACGAAAGACATCGTCATGCGCTCGCGCCGCATCCGCGGCCAGCAGGCATACGAATGGGGCATTGCAGTGGACTGCGTGGCAGATGCCGAGTTGGAGGCCGCTACGGATGCGCTGGTCGACGAACTGCGCGCCTTCTCGCCGCTGGCGCAACGAACCGCCAAGAAGCTCCTGAACGATACCGAGGACGCGCCGCTGTCCATCGCCATCGAACTGGAAGGGCATTGCTACAGCCGGTTGCGCAGTTCGGAGGATTTCCGCGAAGGCGTCGAGGCGTTCCACGCCAAGCGCAAGGCCGAGTTCCGCGGACGCTGATCGTACGCCGTCGGCCCCCTTAGGCCCCCTTCGGGGCGCACATCGATCGATAACGAGGGAAGGCGACGCTCCACGCGAGTGTCGCCCGCACTCGTCAAAGAAAACTAGAAACACCAGGAGACAAAGATGAAAGTGCTGGCAAACCAGGCGGTGCCGTCGGACGGCGCGCAAAGTGCGGCGCCAGTGGCCGCAAGTAACAGGCAGGTGCTGGGTGCAGTGACGGCATCCTGCATGGGTTGGGCGCTTGACCTGTTCGACCTGTTCATTCTCTTGTTCGTGGCCCCGGTGATCGGCAAGCTGTTCTTTCCGTCTGAACAGGCGATGCTCTCGCTCGCTGCCGTGTATGCGTCGTTTGCCGTCACGCTGCTGATGCGGCCGCTCGGCTCGGCGATCTTCGGCGCCTACGCGGATCGCAATGGCCGCAAGGGTGCGATGGTCGTGGCCGTGACGGGTGTGGGCCTGTCCACGGCTGCGTTCGGATTGCTGCCCACCGTCAACCAGATTGGCATGTTCGCGCCGGTCTTGTTCATTCTGCTGCGGCTCATACAGGGTGTCTTCGTTGGGGGCGTGGTGGCTTCCACCCATACAATCGGCACGGAATCGGTGCCACCGTCGTGGCGCGGCGCGGTGTCCGGCCTGGTGGGCGGCGGCGGCGCGGGCATTGGTGCGTTGCTGGCTTCCGTCACGTACATGGCAATGACGGCGCTCTTTCCTGGCGACGCCTTTGACGCATGGGGATGGCGTTGCATGTTCTTCGCCGGCATTCTCAGCTCCGTGCTGGGTCTTGTGATCTTCAACTCGCTGGAGGAATCGCCGCTGTGGAAGCAACTGCAGGCCGCGAAAAAATCCAGTGGGCAGCCAAAGCAGGCGCATCCGCTGCGGACCCTGTTCTCACGTGAGTACCGTGGCATTCTGCTCGCCAACATCCTGTTGACCGTGGGCGGTGGCAGTGCGTACTACCTGACATCCGGTTACCTTCCCACCTTCCTCAAGGTGGTGGTCAAGGCATCGCCTGGCGAATCGTCAGCCATTCTGATGGCGAGTAGCCTCGGTGTGATCGTGGCGTCGGTAGCGGCGGGGCATTTCAGCACGCTGGTGGGGCGCAAGAAAGCGTTCCTGGTGATCGGCTTCGCCAGCCTGATTCTGATGCCGATGCTCTATCAGTGGATGGCTGCCGCGCCAACCTCGACGATGCGCGGCGTCTATGCCGTGGCGCTTTCGATGCTGGGGTGCGCGGGTTTCGCGCCCATCCTGATCTTCCTGAACGAGCGGTTTCCCACCAGCATCCGTGCGTCCGGTACCGGTCTGTCCTGGAACATCGGCTTCGCCATTGGTGGGATGATGCCCACGCTTGCCTCGCTTTCTGCCCGCACGCCAGCAGATCTTCCGCTGACCCTCAGCATTTTCCTCGGGGTCGTCACGCTGATTTATTTGGCGGGCGCCGTCATCGTGCCGGAGACACTGGGTCGCCTTGGCGAGAAATAGGTACGGTCCGTCGTTTCCGGGAATCGTTCCGCGATGTATGGGACGGCGCGATGATCCATGTACTTCGCTGATGAGCCGTCCATACGCGGAACGATGAATGTCCCAGATTGGCCGGCACGCGCGTGATCGACGCCGCCCGCTGACAAGCCCGGGCCAGACGGCAAGAGCCGACCCCTTAGCGAATGTTCAAGTTAGCCTGAGTTGCGCAGTGCTTCCACGTTTCTCGCAAGATCACTGGGCAGGATGTCAAAGCCGATTGCCCGGGGGCCAGACCAATTGATGCCCGTGAGCAGTTCGTCGCGAGTGAGTCCCGGAATCCAACGTTCCCGAAAATCGTTCCACGAGATGGCCACCGGGCGGAAGCCGTGATACGCAGCGACGCCTCCAATCACCACCAGCGCTCTTGATTCGCTCGACCAAAACGGCATGGCCCGCCTGCCGGTGAAGGTGAGCGGTGCTGGGAAACCATTGTCGTCGCGGATAGACCAAATCACTCCCGACTCAGCGATCTCGCGATAGAAGGCGGAAGCTTGGGACGCGGCAGTACTCATTTCGGCTTTACGGTCATCTGCTGTGCCTAGAATATTGCCAGATCGGTCAGCAGCGGTTGTTGGATCTGCTCCCGTCGACATCGTCGAGCAGTTCGGGTCGCATGCGCATTCTAGTGATACCCAACTTTGGGCTGAAGAGGGGGGCGAAACTCGGCGAGAGGATACCTCAAGGGCCGCTAGTGGCCGAATCCGGAAGTCAGCCGACCACCAGGCCTGGCTGCCGGGCCAGACTTCCGTAGTCGACCCTGAGCGGACCTTCAAGACTCTCAACAACAGTCACTCACTTGGACGGGCAATATAATGAGCCCGCCACTCGGCATACACTGAAGACCCTATTCAAGGGGGATCATGGCACGTCACGAAATTGTGGAGATCGAACTTGGTGACATTGAGTCCGTCGCGCAGTTGCACACGAGATTGATGACGCAGTTGGAGTTCCCTGATTGGTACGGAAGGAACTGGGACGCGTTTTGGGATGCCATCACTGCGCTTGTCGAAATGCCCCTTGTTCTCCGGCTAAAGAACTGGATGGAATTCGAGCGACGTTTTCCGAGCGACGCGAAGCTGATGGTCAATTGCCTGGCAAATGCTGCTCGTCAATATCCATGCTTCGCATCGCGGATTGAGTGCGTTTGAAAGGCCTGGCACATAGTCATCAAGTGCGGAGAATCCGGGTGCGTCAGCCGACTCTCCTCGGACAACCCGAAGGCCGCTTCTGGCCGAAGGCGGAAGTCCCCCTTCCTCCAGGTCCCGCTGCCCGGCCGGACTTCGGTAGTCGACCCAACGGAGTCATTGCATGAGCCGTGGACGAATGACCGCACCGAACATCCAAGCCGTCATCGCTGTCCTCCGAATTCGGCCAGCGAGAGCTTTACTAGTGAGGTCGTCGTCATCAAGTGCGGAGACGAGCCTGACTCCGCGCTTGATGATGTGCTGCTGCCGAGCCACGCCCGGCGTTGCCTTAATTTACTTTAGTGCGAAGTGTCGGCACAGGACCTGTGAAGTCAACCCATGGATTGGTATTGAGCAGTTTGGCGTTGGGAGCCGTCGTTTCGTCGAAGCGGATGACAAAGCTTTCCGGTCCATGAGCGTAGGCTACGATCAGCCCATCTTTCGGATCCATATAGCCTGCGTGAGTGCCCATACCCGGATAAGTTAGCCGCACAGCGGGACCGCTCTCGCCGATGCGATCCACCGTCAAACGCGCAACCGTTGCGTCTGGCAGTACGAACATCCATGTGAAAGGTCCGCCGGATACGACCGTCATGACTTCGTCGATGCCAGGGCCGGCATCCGACGAGTTGACATTCAGGCGGCCGTAGCGTGGTGCCGGCTGAGACTGCTTTCGGCTCTGACCGCGGCCATCTTGCATGGGCGATGCAATGTTAGTGATTTGTTATTTTTGTCGTTTGCCCGGCTGCCGATTCGCCTGGAATGGAGGCTATAAGTTCACGCGTGTACTGGGTAGAGGGCCGTAGGAAAACGTCACGCGCGGTTCCGATCTCCACCACCTTGCCGCGCTGCATGACTGCAATGCGATGGCATAGGCGTGCGGCGACGCGAAGGTCATGCGTGATGAAGATCATGCTGACGCCGAGGCGCTCGCGGATCGATTCGAACAGGTCCAGGATCTGCGCCTGGACGGACACATCGAGCGCGGAAACGGCTTCATCCGCAATCAGGATTTCCGGTTCCATCATCAGCGCTCGTGCAATCGACAGGCGTTGCCGCTGACCGCCGGAGAATTCGTGCGGAAAACGGTCGAGCGCGCTTGGGTCCATGCTGACCAGATCGAGTAGCTCCAGCATGCGCGCATGGACCTGCCGACGGTCCGCGCCAAAGTTCATGGGACCTTCGGCGAGTGTGCGTCCAACAGTCCTGCGCGGATTGAAGGAGCGGAACGGGTCCTGGAACACCATCTGCACGCGTTTGCAGTAACTGCGCGCATCTCCCGCCCGGAGTGCGGAGATCGGCTGGTTATCGAGCAGGATCGCGCCGGAGGTGGGGGTTGCGAAACGCGCCAGGCAACGTCCCAGCGTGGTCTTTCCCGAACCCGATTCGCCAACAATGCCGAGGGTCTCTCCGCGCTCCAGTTTCAATGACACGCCGCCGAGGGCGTCCACGCTTCGGCGCTTCGACTTGAAAATCGATTTCGTTTCAAAGCGCAAGGTGAGATCCCGTACCTCCAGGACAGGCGCCGCTGCAGGTGGGCGTGCCACGGCGCGGAAGTCGCCACGCGGGCGTGCAGCGAGCAGACGCTGGGTATAAGGATGACGCGGGTGTTCGAGCACTTCCGCCGCCGTACCCTGTTCGACGATACGGCCCGATTGCATGACCACGACCCGGTCCGCAATCTCCGCCACGACATCGAAGTCATGGGTGATGAACAGAACCCCGTTGTCGTGGCGGCCGCGCAGTTCGTTGAGCAAGCGTAGCACCTGGGCCTGCGACGTAACGTCAAGTGCCGTAGTAGGTTCGTCGGCGATGATCAGGCCGGGCTCCATGGCAAGGGCCATCGCAATCATCACGCGCTGACGCTGGCCGCCCGAAAGCTGATGCGGGTGGGCATGCCGCAACGTCTCGGGCGAGGGTAGCCGGACGTCCGTAAGCAAAGCCAGCACGCGATCGGCGACCGCGTCACGGCTTAGCGCTTTTCCGTGGAACTCGAATACTTCTGCAATCTGGTCGCCCACCCGCATGAGGGGATTGAGCGCGGTCATCGGCTCCTGGAAGATCATGGCCATGCGATTTCCGCGCAGCTTCTGCAGTTCGTCGAGTCCTGCATGGGTGACATCGCGCCCGGCCAACAGGATCTGGCCACTCTCCAGCGTGAGAATCCCCTTTGGAAGCAGGCCCATGACGGCACTGGACGTCACGGACTTGCCCGAGCCGGATTCACCGACGATGCAGACGATCTCGCGGGCATGCACGGTGAGCGAAATGTCATCCACTGCATAACGGCGATCGCCACCGCCGGGCAGACGGACCTTGAGGTTGCGGATAGCAAGGATCGGCGTACGCGGAAGGTCGTCCTGATTGTTTGCCATGACAGGTCCGGAATAAGAGTCGCTCATGGCTTCAGCCCTTGGATTGACGGGAAAGACGCGGGTCGAGGCGATCGCGCAGGGCGTCGCCAAACATGTTGACGGCCAGGATCAGCAGGGCGAGGAACACACCGGGGTAGAGCACGATCCACGGCGCGCGCTGGAAGAACGGGCGGCCTTCCGCGATGATGCTGCCCAGGCTGGGAATCTCCGGTGGAAACCCGAGACCGAGAAAGCCCAGCACGGCTTCGGTCAGGATGGCCGCCGCGCAGACAAAGGTGGCTTGCACGACAAGGGGGTTGATGGTGCTTGGCATGATGTGTCGCCACAGCACTTTCAATGCCGGCGTGCCAGCGCCGATAGACGCCTCCACGTAGGGCTCCTCGCGGACTGACAGTACGACGCTGCGCACAAGGCGGGCGATGCGCGGAATCTCCGGGACGGAAATGGCAGCGACCATGGTCACGATATTCGCGCCGCCCAGTGCAACCATCGCCACCGCCAGCAACAGGCCTGGGATCGCCATGATGCCGTCCATGAGGCGCATGATGGGCGCATCGAGTTGGCGGACATAGCCGGCTGCCAGTCCGATGAACAGACCTGCGGCGACGGAGATCGCGCTGACGAGTGCGGCGAGCGTGATGGAGAGACGTCCGCCGTATAGCACGCGTGACAGCAGGTCGCGGCCAAGCGAGTCCGTACCCAGCCAGTAGACCTCGGACGATGGCTTCAGCCGGGCGCGTGGCGTCAGGGCGCCGGGATCGTGTTGCGCCAGCAGAGGAGCCCCTACCGTGACGGCGACCAGCAGCAGGAGCAGTAGCAGGGACCCGAGCATCACCGGATCTTTGAGCACGGCAGTGGCAGCCACGCGAAGCTGGGAGGGCGGCGCGGCCAGCGAATGTGAGGGCAGGGAGGACGATGACATCAGGTAGCTCCGGGGCGGGCGGCGATCAATACCGAATTCGCGGATCGAGGGCGACGTAGGCCAGGTCGATCATCAGGTTGATGAAGACATAGATGAACGAGAAGAAAAGGATGGTTCCCTGTACGACCGGGTAATCGCGGGCGAGAACCGAATCGACAATCAGGCGGCCGACACCTGCGATGTTGAAGATGGTCTCCGTCACGACCACTCCGCTGATCAGCGTGGTGAGCGCAACGCCCACAATCGTGACGATCGGAATGGCGGCGTTACGCAGCGCGTGGCGGAACAGCACGATGCGTTCGGTCACGCCCTTGGCACGTGCGGTACGCACGAAGTCTTCGCCGAGTACATCCAGCATGCTGGCCCGCGTGATTCGCGTGATCAGGGCAACAAAGACCATCGCCAGCGTCACCGTGGGTAGCACCAGGTGGGCGGCATACTCGCCCACGCCGTCCGCCAGCGGCGAATACCCTTGCACCGGCAACCAGTCCAGCTTCACGGCGAACACGAGAATCAGCAGATACCCCACGACGAATGCAGGCACGGAGAACGCCAGTACCGCCCCGGCCATGATGCCGCGATCGGTGATGCTGCGATGCCGCCAGGCTGCCAGCACCCCGAGCGGAACCGCCGCCGCGATGGTTAGCAGGATGGCCCAGGCAGCCAGCGAGAAGGTCGGGCCGAGCCGCGCCTTGATCAGCGAAGCCACGCTTTGCCGGGTCTGGACCGATTGGCCAAGATCGCCTTGCAAGAGGGCGGCCATCCAGCGCACGTACTGCGTACCGATGGACTGATCGAGGCCCATGTCCGTCCGGATTTGCGCGATGGCTTCCTCGCTTGCCATATCACCGGCGATGACGCGCGCCGGATCGCCTGGCGCGAGCCGAAGCAGCAGAAACACCACCGTGGCGACGATGAGCATGACGGGAACCGCTGCCAGTAGTCGTTTGAGAATAATTTCCAACATTGCTTCGCCTCTCCTTTGGTTGAAGCTTTCGCGCGCCCGGCAGGTGCTTTACTTCTTCCCAGACCAGAACAGGGGAATCTGGGCATCCGTCATGCTTCCCAGTTTTACGGCGTTATAGCCCTTGACCTTGGAATAGGCGCCCAGGGGAATGAAGAAGACCTGGTCGTAGTTGAGCTTCTGGATGGCGAGTGCGATCTGCTTCTTCGTGGCGGGGTCGGATTCGTCGGCGAACCGGTCGCGGAGCTTTTCCATCTCCTCGCTCCTGGACCAACCGACGTAGCCGGCTTCACCGCGACCGTCCAGGTTCGGATTCGTGATCGGGTTCATCAGGTCGAGGCTGCTGAAGCCGGTCTGAAAGATGCTCCAGCCGCCCTGGGCCACGCCGTCCTTCTTCGAGTAGCGTGACAGCAGGGTGGCCCAGTCCATCGACTGGATCTCGACGTTCATCCCGATCGACTTCAGCGCCTGCGCCGTCACGGAGGCCAGGCTGGCGAGGATAGGCAGGTCCGTCGGATGCAGGATCACCACCTTGCTGCCGTCGTAACCGCTCTCCTTGAGCAACGCCTTGGCGCGTGCCAGATCTGGCTTCTTCGTCTGCGTGGCGCCATCCTCCGATGCGTAAGGCGACATGCAACTCAGAACCGCGCCGCATACCTGATACATCTTTCCGTCGCCAATCTGGGCGTCGAGATAGTCGGCCTGGTACAAGGCGGCCAGCGCAGCGCGGCGTACCTTGACGTTGTTGAACGGCGGTTGCAGCCAGTTCATGCGGAGGGTGAACATGTTCGTGCTCTTGCCGTAGGACTTGAGCGCGACCGTCTTTACCCCTTCCAACTGCGACACCAGGTCGGGAGGGACGTCCTCCACGAAGTCGATCTCTCCACGACGCAGCGCGTTGACGGCGGTCTGCGCATCGGAGATGTTGACCATCTCGATCCGGTCGACCACCGCGACCTTGCCGCCCGCGAACCCGCTTGCTGGCTCCTTGCGTGGCACATAGTCGGCGAACTTCACGTACGAGGCCCTGACCCCGGGCTGGAACGTCGCGGCGACAAATTTGTAGGGGCCCGATCCGATGACCTCGCTGATGGGTTGCGAAGCTGGCGTAGCGGCAATGCGCTTGGGCATGATGAACGGCACGGGGGAGCCGGGCTTTGCCAGCGCCTCCAGCAGGAGTCCGAATGGCTTCTTCAGTCGGAAGACGACGGTTCGGGGGTCGGGGCTTTCGAGCTTTGCCGTGGCTGCCATCAGGCGTTGGCCCAATGCATCGCGCTCGGCCCAGCGCTTGAGCGAAGCGATGACATCCTCGCCCGTGACCGGCGCACCGTCGTGAAACTTCAGGTCCTTGCGCAGGGTCAGCGTCATGGTGAGCTTGTCAGGTGTTTCCTTCCAGCTTTCCACCATTTCAGGTTGCGGCTTGCCGTTGGCATCCAGTGCGAACAACGTATCGAAGACCATGTAGCCGTGGTTACGCGTCACATAGGCGTTCGTCAGGATGGGATCGACAACACGCAGCGGTGCCTGCATGACGACTTTCGCAATCGTCTCGTTCTGGGCGCGGGCGGGCGCGGCGTGCATCCCTGCGAACGTGACCGCGGCGGACAGGACGGCGGGGACGAGGACGGCCGGCGCGGGAATGCGCGCGAGCCCAAACAAATTCTTGTTCATGGCAGGACCTTCAAGATGAGAGAACGGCGAAACGCGAACAGCGTGGGGGGATCGTTGTGGCGCACGACCATCAAGCGAAGACCGGCTTACGGGCTGCCCATGGCGCCACGCGTTCGAGCTGTGCCGAGAGTTCGAGCAGCGTATCCTCGCACCCGAAGTGGCCGATCAACTGGGTAGCCACCGGAAGCCCCTCGCGGGTCCACGAGAGCGGCAGGCTTGCCGCTGGCAGACCTGCACCGTTGATCACGGGAAGGAACGTCGAATACGTCGATGCACGCGTGCGGTAGGCGCGGAAGCCGAGGTTGTCGGACGGACTCAGCGAGAGGTAATCCAGCTTGCATGGGAGCTGGGCAAGGGTTGGCGTCAGTAGCACATCGAGTTGCGCCATGGCTGTGGCGAATGCTCGGCCCACGCCATGCAGTCGCGCTACCGCGTCCACGTACGATGCTGCGTCCAGTCCTTTCCCCACCTGGTAGCCGTCCACGAGCACCGGCTCCAGGTCGCCGTCTTGCAGGGTGCGACCCAGGACCTTCAGGCGCGCCTCCACGGCGACCACGATGTTGCTGGCAAGGATGCTGCCGTGGGCGTGCACAAAGCCGCTGTAGTCGATGGCGGGGAGTTGGGCTTCGAACACGTCGTGCCCCAATTGCTCGAGCAGGGACGCCGTGAAGCTGACGGCGGCATCGCACTCGGGCGCAATGCCGATGTCTTCCCAGCCAGTACGCAGGATGCCAATCCTGAGTGGTCGCACCGTTGTCTCGCGCACGGCGTCGAGGAAGGATCTCGGCTGGGGCGGGGCGGCATAGGGCGCGCCAGCCTCGTAGCCGCAAATCATGTCCAGCGCTGCGGCGGTGTCGCGCACCGTCATGCTCAGCACGCCGTCCGTTGCCATGCCGGCCCAGCCCTCGCCGCGCACCGGACCCATTGGCACACGCCCGCGCGATGGCTTCAGCCCAAAGACACCGCAGCAGGCGGCCGGAATGCGAATGGAGCCGCCGCCGTCGCTGCCATGGGCGACGGGCACGATGCGCGCGGCCACCGCCGCCGCCGCGCCGCCGCTCGAGCCGCCCACCGAGCGCGTTGCGTCCCACGGATTCAAGGTCGGTCCGCCATTGCGGACGGCTTCGGTCGTGCCTGCCATGCACAGCTCGGGCACCGTGGTGCGCGCGAACGGTATCAGGCCGGCCGCCTCGAATCGATCGGCAACGGTGGCGTTGTACTGGAACGTGGTGTCGTTAAACAGATTCGAGCCGATGCTCGACGCAAACCGCTTGTGGGCAAATCCCGAGTCCTTGAGCAGGAACGGTATGCCGCGGAAGGGGCCACGTGGTATCCAGTCCGCGGCGATCCCGCGAGACTCCTCGAAGCGCGGATACGTGATGGCGTTGAGCGTGGGATTACGCTGTTCGGCCAGGTCGATGGCGCAGTCCATCAACTCGGCGGAAGTCACCTCGCCGCGCTCGATCAGATCGGCCAGGGCCAGGCCATCGAGATTCTCATATTCGTTCGACTGCATCTCTCCCCCAGTTCGCCTTTTATGTCTGATTCAGGCGTGATAATCATCAAGACGATTTTTCGCTCATTGCAACGGCACGTTGTATGCCGCCTTTCAACAGGGCATTAACCAATACGCCGGGTGGTGGACGCGAAGCCAGGATCTGACTATCTCGGGTCCCCGCTGCTCTGGTTTCCTCTCATCGCGTGGTCCTCGCGGGAGGTGCCATCTCCGCCCTTGCAACAGGTCTGTTGCCACCCGCAAGTAGCGCGGTTGATTGAAGCTGGAACCGAGTCTAGGGGCCGATGTGGCGCGGGCCAAACCAAAACGCGACGGTGGATGATCCCAAATGCGACGTCCTTTTTGCCTGCCAAACAAGGGCACCGCGTCAGTGCGCGGGGTGCCGAAGCGGTGCCCGATTGGCGCTTAAAACGTGCATGTTGGAGAAGGCCCAGTGATAATGTGCTCACGCCATGAATGGAAAAATGCCGCGTGTGTCATTCACACACGCGGCATTCTCGAAAAAATATTGGCAGCGATTATGGAGAATTACCGAAAGGCAGGTCTTTCGGTAATTCTCGTTCCCTTCCTGCAGAACAAAATCGAGGGCGAACGCCTAGATACGCAGGTCGATCAGGAAAGGCGTGGGTCTGGCGAAACTCTCCTTCAGAAGATCCCCCACCTGCTCCAGGGATGTCGCGCTGGCAGCCTCCACGCCCATCCCTTCCGCGAGCTTCACCCAGTCAATGTCCGGATCCGAAAGATCCAGCATGCGCATGGCCGTCTCGCCGGGATTCGCCCCAACGCTCTTGTACTCGTTGATGAGGATGTTGTACTTCCGGTTGTTCAGGAGAATGGTCGTGCAGGGAAGGCGTTCCCGCGCTTGCGTCCACAGGGATTGGAGCGAGTACATCGCAGAGCCGTCAGCCTGCAGGCTGATGACCCGGCGCTGGCGGCGGGCAGCGATGGCCGCGCCGGTGGCAACCGGCAGGCCGTCGCCGATGGCGCCGCCGGCGAGATGAAGCCAATCATGGGCCGGAGCCGAATGCGTGTATTGGTAGAAGCTCCTTGCCCAGGTAATGCTCTCGTCTGAAACGATGGCTTCGGGCGGCATCAGTGCAGATAGCGTTTGAGCCAGCCCTTCAGGCGTGGGCGCACCGGTTGCCACCGGAGGTCTTTCTCCGGGGTCCGGTACCGGTACGACGGGGGCATCGATGGCTTGCGCCAGCAATGCGAGCGCCGCCATGGCGTCCTGGTCTGGACGGCAGAGGACGTGGAGTTGCGTATCGGGCGAGTATTGGCGCGAAGGCTTTCCGGGATAGGCAAAGAAGGCAACCGGGGGAATCGCACCAACAAGGATGATGTGGTCGAACTGCTTGAGGAAATCGACCGCATGATCGGTGTTGTAAGGGATGCGCTGGAGTTGCATGCATCCTCGTCCCCGGCGCAGATGCGACGTCACGAAGTCCGCCCGGATGGTAGCGCCGCTGGCGTGACCGATTCTCCAGGCGATTGTCTGCGCATCGCCCAGCACCGCGTTGCCGGCCAGCAGCATCAGTACGCTGCCATGCGTTCGCAGCACCCTCGCAGCGTTCTCCAACGCAAAGGGATCGACTGGCGGCGGTGCAACCGCCGGGAGAGGCGCTGCGACAGTCGCGGCGGCTTCCCAGCAGGTATCGGATGGCAGGATGAGCGTGGCAATGTTGCCGGGATAGGTGCTTGCCGCCTGTACCGCAGCCGCGCCATCTCGCGCAACGTCGTGCGCGCTCGCGGACATGTGCACCCAAGTGGAAACCGATCTGGCGAGCGCATCGATGTCGCTGGTCAGGGGCGCATCGAACTGTCGATGATAGGTGGCCTGGTCGCCAACGAGATTGACGATGCCGCTGCGTGCCCGGCGCGCATTGTGAAGGTTTGCCAGACCGTTCGCCAGCCCCGGGCCACAGTGGAGCAGGGTGCAAGCCGGCTTTCTGGCGATGCGGTAGTACCCATCCGCCATGCCTGTCACAACGTTCTCTTGAAGTCCGAGTACGCATTGCATGCCCGGCGTCTCGTCTAGCGCGGCAACAAAGTGCATCTCGCTGGTGCCGGGATTGGCAAAGCACGTGTCGACGCCCGACGCGAGCAGCGTCTTGACAAGGCTTTTCGCGCCATTCATGGAGTGGCTTGTCGTCATGTGGACTTTTACCTCGGGCGATCCGTCTGGCCGCATTCGCGAACGGCCTCTTCCAGCAGGGCAAGACCTTCCTCGAATACGGCGTCCGGCGTAGTCAGCGGGAACAGGAAGCGAATGACATTGCCATTGACGCCGCAGGTCAACAGGAGCAACCCCTTCTCAAGGGCGCACTGCTGAATCCTTTTGGCGATCTCGGGGGCAGGAAGCCCTGTCGCCGGATCGGAAAATTCGACGGCCACCATGGCGCCCAGAGCGCGAACCTCCCGAATGGAGGCGATCGATTCCTGCAGGCTATTCAGGCGGTCCACCATCGTTTGCCCGAGCGCATTGGCGCGCTCGATCAGGCGTTCGTCCTTGATAACGTCCAGGACGGCCAACGCCGCCGCCACCGCAACCGGACTGCCCGCATAGGTTCCGCCCAGACCGCCCGGCGATGCTGCATTCATCAGTGTCGCGCGGCCAGTGAGCGCGGACAGGGGAAAGCCGCCTGCCAGGCTCTTGGCCATCGTCATCAAGTCCGCTTCCACAGGGTAGTGCTCAAGCGCGAACATCTGGCCGGTGCGCGCGAAGCCCGTTTGAACTTCGTCGATGATGAGCAGGATGCCATGCTCGTCGCATATCCTGCGCAGTCGCGTCAGCAGATCCTGAGGTGCGACATAGAACCCTCCCTCGCCCTGGACCAGTTCAATGATGATGCCCGCCACGCGCCGCGGATCTACGTCGGTCTTGAAGAGTTGCTCCAGTGCCTTGATGCTGTCGTCCTCCGTCACGCGCAGGGCCTCGGCGGGAAACGGTACGTGCCACACGTCACCCGGCATCGATCCGAAGCCCGCTTTGTAGGGGTTCACCTTGCCGGTCAGGGCCATCCCCATCATCGTGCGGCCATGAAACGCGCCAGAGAACGCAATCATTGCCGACCGACCCGTTGCGGCGCGCGCTACCTTGACCGCGTTTTCAACCGCCTCGGCGCCAGTCGTGAACAACGCGGTCCGTTTTTCAAATGCGCCGGGCGTCAGCGCGTTGAGCCGCTCGCAGAGCGTGACATAGCTCTCGTACGGAGTGACCTGGAAGCACGTGTGATGGAAGTGGTCCAGTTGTTGTTTGACCGCTTCGATCACGCGTGGATGGCGATGGCCCGTTGCCAGCACGGCGATACCACCCGCGAAATCGATCAGGCGTCGTCCGTCGACATCCCATATCTCCGCGTTCTGCGCGTGTTGGACGAAGCGGTCGGTCTGCACTGCCACCCCTGGAGGACAAGCGGCTTGTCGACGGCGTTCGAGGTCGGTGGCGTTCAATGTAGTCAGCATGATCTTCCAGAAAGTTGGGAGGGTCGCCTTGGACTCTGACGCCAACGCGCCACGCAACTGTACTATCGATGTGAAAAAAATCAACGTAAATTTCACGAATGTGAATTTAGTGCGCCAAATTTGCGGTGTGCGCGGAAGTCGGTGAGAGGAGGCTGGTGCTCTGCAATACGGTCGTACGTTAGAATCGCGCTTCATTCCGAGGCCCCGTGAGAGGTCGAACAGTCCGATGAAGAGCAAGAGCAAGAGCGTTGAAAAGCAGGGCAAGGCCAGTCCCATGGCGCCTCTGGCCAGGAAAACCAAGGCTGGGCAAGAAGCCGGCGTAACCGTGTCTCCTGACGCACCGTCGTTTGGCAGGATTGGCGAGGAAATCAAGAGTCTGCGAAAAGCGAAGGGCATGTCTCTCCAGCAGCTTTCCGCGGGCTGCGGGAAATCTATTGGGTTTCTCAGTCAGGTGGAGCGAGGACTCAGCGTCCCATCGATCAGCGATCTGCACGGGATTGCCCAGATCCTGGGCGTCCAGATTGGGTGGTTTTTCCCTCCAGGCGACGCTGTGGATCCCCTCGAGCGGTCAGTGATTGTGCGCAAGTCACAGAGGCGCCAGCTTAGCTTCGCCTCAGGGATCGCGGACTTTCTGCTGTCGCCAAACCTGAACGGACCTCTGGAACTGTTGTGGTCGGTCATGCAGCCTGGCGCCGACAGTGGATCTGCCTATCAACATTCGGGGGACGAAGCAGGCGTGCTGCTGAAGGGTGAACTCGAACTGTGGGTGGGTGAACAACACTTCGTTCTCAGCGAAGGTGACAGTTTCAGCTTTCCAAGTGGAACTCCCCACCGATATCGGAACCCCGGCGCATCGGATGCGGAATTGGTGTGGGTCGTTACGCCGCCTTCGTACTGACCCGACGCAAGCGTGCGCTACAGGCATATAGACGTAGTGTCAGTCCAAGTGCCCCTGACTTTGGGGCGGGCAACCAGTTCGACGTTTTGCCCGGTCCTGGATCGTCAGTCTGAATGTAGAGGTCCAGCGACCCATCAGGGTTGTACTTCAACCTGAGCGATGATGGCCCGCTTCAGGTAGTAGTTGCCATATACCCCCATCGTGTCGGTATTCATCGACCATGGCGGGACCGCCGAAGGGGCTGACCTCGGGATCCAGGTTGCTGAACTGCTTGCGTGTGACGTCCATCAGCACCAGCGGGTACAGATATATATAGGCCTCTTGCGCGATCTCTTTCAGATCGTCAGCATCGCCGTCCGCTGGGGTCTGCCGCGCCGGCTCTTGAACAGTGCGGTGCGCATCCGAAGTCTATGCGCCGCGGCGCCTGGAGAAGTCGGCTCTGGCGGGCATCCACGCCAGCGCGAACAGCAAACAGGCGAACGGCGTGACGAAAATAAAGCCGATGCTTTGGAAGCCTGCAGCACCGGCCATGCCGCCGAGCACGAAAGACAGCAGCAGGCCGCCCGCGCGCTTCAAGCGAGGGAGGTCGGCGCAGATACGGGCGTGTTCCGGCAACGCGCGTCGGTTCCAGTAGAGCATCTTGCCCAACTCCATCCCAAAATCGGTGATGTTGCCGGTCATATGCGTGGTGCGGACACTTCCGGCGGATGTCTTGGAGCCGATCGCGTTTTGCAACCCCATCATGAAGCAGAGCAGCAAGACGGTGGCTGGTGCGGCGAATGGCGTTTGCCAGCTCAGCGTTGCGGTCCCGAGCACGCCAAATGGGAACAGCAGCGCTGCTTCCAGCAGCAAAGGCAGCGCGTAGATGCTGCGCGCCCGGATTCGGCGGGAGAAATTCACCAGAATTGCTGTGGCGGCTGCCCCGACGGTGAATGAGACGATTGCCGCTGCGGACGCGACCACCATCGTGAAATCCCTTAGTATCACGCCGTCCGAGACCTGCGAGGCAAAGCCGGTCATATGCGAGGTATAGCGTTGCAGCACGATATAGCCGCCCGCGTTAACCGCACCGGCATTCAGCGCGAGTAGTAGGCCAAGAGTAAGGTTTGAGGAGGGGGTGCGGTGCCGGTGGGTCAGATAGCGAAGGCGTCTCATGGTTCCAGCGTGTTTCAGTCGGCCTGACCAGAATATTGCGTTACCAGGGCAGGCGCAAGGTGTGCGGGCCCTTGCCGCGGTCCGGATCTCCTTGAGTCGGTCGAGTTCGCTTGTATGTCGTGAACATTGGTACTTCGGTGATCGTCCTGGGGAGCAGCGGAGCCCACAGACGTTCAGCTACCACGTGTACTTGACGCCAAGGCGTCCGATGAATGCGTGATAGGCCTGGGACCCCCATTGCCATCCAACGTTGCTCCAACCGGTCCAACCGCGACGTCCCTGCCCGTCAAAGCCAATTTTCACTTCATAGCGGTTGCTGGGGTAGAGGTCGCTCATGCCTACACCATTCAGAGCTATGGTGTTATTCATGGAGTCGTGCCACCAGTTCAGTGTGAGGTATGGCTGATATCGATAGCCCTTGCCGTCTATCCAGGTGCGGTGGAACCTGACGCCAAGACGCGTGATCACGCCGTCGGCGTCGGCGCCACCGACCTGGGTGCCGGTGGGCTCGTTAAAGGTGCCCTGGTAGCTATGGACATAAATCACCTGCGCTTGCGGTTCTATTACCCAATCGCGTGACATCTTGGGCAACCACGCATATCCGGTCTCCGCCGACAGCGCGAGCACTTTCGAGTGGTAGCTGACTGTAGGAAGAAATTCGCCGTTGACATGATTGGTGAACCAGCCGAATTGCGCCCACAGGTCCGTGTACCAGCCCAAACGAGACTGATTGTTCTGAAACCACGTGCCATATATGCCAACGTTGACGCCTTGGACGTCGCTATCGGCGGTAAAGCGGTTGCCGTCGGCGCGCCCCGTACTCGAGCCCCAGTTGTAGCCAAGCATCCCGCCAACGTGCATTCTGTCGTCGCCGCGGAGGATGGACCACTGCGCTACGTCGCCGCCCATCTGGAGCATCCATGCTGTGCTTTGCACGTCGAAGGTACCGTTACTCGTGCGTGAGCCGATGTCCTTGCCCACCAGGCGCACCCAGCCCGCACCCCGACGCTTGTCATCGTTCTCGAAGGTCTGCTGTTCTGTCCACTGCGGTTCACCGAGACGGTCGTGCAAGCTATGTACCAGGAAGCCGGCGGCCAAGCGTTGATTGGCAAGATAGGCGCCAACCTCCGGGCGCAGCAGCGGAACCACAATGTCTGGGTTGGGGGGAGGCGGTACCGGTGGAACCGGAGGGGTTGGAGGCACATCCCGTTCGGAGCGCAGATACCAGGCGTTGGGATTGGACCCGTCGGCGGCGCCTCGGAAGAGGCGATACTCATAGACGCCGGCCACTGCGCGGCCCGACTGGGTGAAGGAACTCGCACTGGTCGTCCCACCATTGGCAACATCGACGATCAGAATCCCGTTCTGCGTGGTCAGCGTGCCCTGGCCACCTGCATTGGTTACGCGAATTCCCGACGTGCCGGAGGCCGTGCCGCCATCGATGACAAGTCGGTCTGATGCGGAACCATCGGCGCCGAGAAAGGTGTTGACGCCAAGAACGCCACCGTTGCCGACGTAGTTGCGGGTGGTCAGGGTTTTGAACGCGCCAGCCACAGGCGGGGTAAATGACACCGTTCCGGCGTTGTTCACTTGCTCCGTCACCCGCGAGTCGCCCGTGATCGACCATGTGCTCGTGGAATCTACTGTCACGTTGGTGACATCCAATGCCGCGCCGCGCCATGTGGAGGATGTCTGCAATGAGATGTTGGCGACTGCGGTGGCATCTGCCAAGGCGTTGCCGTTGAGCCTGCTGCCATTGCGCGCGATCAACTCCACTGTGGTCGGCTGAGGCGCGGAACCCGAGCCGATTGCCTGCAGCAACAGGTTGCCTCCACTGATGGCGGCATTGTCAGTCGTAATGCTGCTTGGCCCCCCGGTGGCTACGATGGCCACCGAATCTGGGACGTTCATCGTGCCACCCGACATCGTGACGCGATTGGTGAGCGTGTTGGAAAAATTCCGAGAGACAATGCCGGTCGAGTCGCCGCTGGTGGTGACGTTCGTGTTGCCGAGCTGGATGGTCGGTCCGACACCTCCTGCCACATCGGTACCCGTAATCAGGTAAAGCGCGCCGCCGGTGCCGGACGTGTTAATGGCAGATCCCGTGGCCGTGACCAGGCCGTTCTGATCGGCGCCCAGGCCGTACACGCCCGTGCCATTCCCGTTCACGGTGCTCTGGGTCAGGTTGACGGTATTCAAGCCCGACACCGCACGTGCACCCGCATAGACGCCAAAGCCATTGGCCGCGTTCATGTTGATGGTCGTGTTGGTGGCATTGATTGTGGAAGTTGCGGCTGCGGTGGCTTGTGCACCGGGTGTCGCGCGAAGACCCGCTGGCGCGCTGCTGTTCACGGTGTTCAGTGCGGGAGTCAATTCGCCGGCGTTCGTAACCAGTTGTGTAAGGGGTGTTGCAGCCACCGAGTATGTCGACGTTCCAGCGCGATTTATCGTAATCGTGGCATCCGACAGATCTATTTGCGTACTGCGTGGCGCATTGACCGCAGCCGTCGCGCGCGGGTCTCCCGCCACTGCAATCACACCGGAACTGGCATTTGCGCCGTCTATGACCAGACCTTGGAAGCTGACCGTCGTACCGCCAAAAGCTGCAATCCCCGTGCCGCCGTTGATATAGCTTTCGCCCGACCCTGTCAGGTGAATGGTCAGGCCATTTCCAACGGTCGCGGTTCCCTGCGTCACCGCCTCCAGCACCAGGCCCGTGCTCCCCTGGCCGTTCAGATTCAGGACGGTGCTCGCTGGCAGCGACAACGTGCCACCATTCTGCACATAGACGCCTACGCTCTGCGCGCCGTTGCTCGTCAAGCTGTTGTTGCCTTGCAGTGTCATGCTGCTACCCACGCCGCCAGTTCCCAACACGATCGCGCCCTGACGCGATGTGGTGATCGATGTGTCGGTCAGCGACACACGTCCACCGTTCTGCGCGACGGCGCCATATCCGCCGCCTGTGCCAGCGGTCGCGTTGTTGATGGTGAGTCCGCTGGCGGTGATACTAGCGGCCTGGCCCAGCGCCACCGCACCAGAGCCGAGGGAAGTCGTAGAAACCGAGACACCGGGCCGTGCGATGATCGCCGCTGGCGTGATGTCGGAATTGACAAACAGGCCGTGGCCGGTGGTGGTCTGTATGGAGATCGGACCCGCCGGGAAGCCTGCTGCATTGGGGTCGAACGTCAGGGTGCCGGCAGTCACGCTAGTGCCCGAACCCGCGACGGTGGTCGAGATCTGTGTGTTGCCGACGACGGTACGGTCGCCTGTCGCGCCATTGTTCGTCACGGGCGCGGTTACGGGCCCGGGTCCGATGGTTTGTGCGGACACAGCCCCGGTGGTCAGGAACGCCGCGATGCCGAGAAAGCGTGTCATTTACTGCTCACGGGAATGGGCAGGGCAACGTCGGGCCGGACCAGCGACCGAGAAAATGCAGAGGCCGGATTCAGGTAGTCGACCATTACCTTGCGGAGAATCTCTGTTAAATCCCCGATCAGTAATTCTTCGCCACTCGGATTGACATAGTGCACCGTGATAAAACCTCGCTGCGTGTCGTAAAGAGCGGCGATGTTGTGATCAGGATTCTCTGGATCGGCCATTGTGCCAAGCACGTACGGCTGGTCATCGATCCGTAGAGGTAGCATGGGAGACGCGCTACCCGACGGCGAGTCACGGTGCGTGCTGGCGCCAGGAAGCTTGTCCTTTACCCAGACAGGGACGTCCTGATTGGCATGACGCAATGCCAGGGAGAGGGCATGTCGGAACGCAGGCGTGGTTGCATACGCGTCGTCGAAACGTGGACATTGGGAGGCGCGCGTACATTGGCTGGCCATATATGCACCACGCGGCACATCATTGGAGGGGGCGTCTGTGGAGGCGGCATTCCCCAGAAGAGGCACGCACCACGTCAGGTACGCCGAAACTCTGAGAATCGATGAGCGCCATTGCATATCGACTGTCCTCGCGGTGCGGCCGTACCCGCCGTGGGGAAACCAGAGTGCAAAATTCCTGATGAGTCGATTACAGCAAACGGAATCACTTTGTCATAGTGAGCGTTTTTTACAGGATCATTAAGTTTTTTGGTTGAGTTGCCAAGGTGGCGCCGCCCGCAACGCGGGAATGCGCGGCGATTGGCTACCTGGCCATGCCGAACTGAACGAACGGATAGTACTTGTTCGGGTTCATGATGAGAGCATAGATCGGCCCGTTCTTCACCATCACGCCTGCATCGCCCGTGTTGAATAGCGCGACATTGCCCGATGCATCCTGTGTGTTGAATGCCTGCAGCGCGCTGACATTGACCTTCCCGGGTCCCTTGTTCAGCAGGTAGGCGACCGTTCGGGCACAACGTCCTAAATTCAGATCGGGAACTGCGTGGTCGACAACACCTGCTTGAGCACCATGAACGAGCGGATCTGCCGCACACCCGGCAGATAGAGCAGTTGCTCTGCATGGAGCCGGTTGAAGCTGTCGCTGTCCTTGGTGCGCACCAGCATGAAGTAGTCGAACTCGCCAGTCACCACGTGGCATTCCATGCAGCCCGATACCTGCTGGGCAGCGGTCTCGAACTGCGCGAAAGACTCCGGCGTGGAGCGGTCCAGCACCACGCCGATCATCACCAGCATTCCCGCATCGAGCGCACTGGGATTCAAGAGCGCCACGATGCCGCGGATCAATCCCATTTCCTTCAGACGTTCCACGCGCCGCAGGCACGCGGGCGGACTCAGGTTGACCTTGGCCGCCAGCGCCACATTGGATATCGAAGCGTCCTGTTGCAGCGTGCGCAGGATGGCTTTGTCCGCACGATCCAGGGCCTCGATGTGCGGCGAAGCTGCCGTATTCGACGGTGCCGAAGATGGTGCATGGGGCGGTGCATCCGGGCCGGATTTGGTGCGAAATTTTGTTTCTTTCATGGGCTTCGAGAAAGAATTTTTGAAGTTACAAGGCTTGTTGTTCCTTTTAATCGTGTTCAAAAAGCGAGTTTTTTGCAAGCACGTTTCGTGAGTTTTTTCTTAGGATGGAACCCATCGCAACATTGATCTGCCGCTCGCAAGCGCTGCTGCGCGGCACGTCGATGACGGGATAGCCCCTCAACCCTGGAGTTGCCACCATGAATCTCAAGCGTTTCGCTCGCCATCCCCTGACGTTCGGACCCACCCCGATCCAGCCTCTGAAACGCTTGTCCGCGCACCTGGGCGGCAAGGTGGAGTTGTTTGCCAAGCGCGAAGACTGCAATAGCGGCCTGGCGTTCGGCGGCAACAAGACCCGCAAGCTCGAATACCTGATTCCCGACGCGCTGGCGCAGGGATGCGACACGCTGGTGTCGATCGGCGGCATCCAGTCGAACCAGACACGCCAGGTGGCGGCCGTGGCGGCGCACCTTGGCCTGAAGTGCGTACTGGTGCAGGAGAACTGGGTCAACTATGCCGATGCCGTATATGACCGCGTGGGCAATATCCAGCTCTCGCGCATGATGGGTGCCGACGTGCGACTGGTGGCCGATGGTTTCGATATCGGTATCCGCAAGAGCTGGGAAGACGCCATGGAAAGCGTGCGCAAGGAGGGCGGCAAGCCGTATCCGATCCCGGCCGGTTGCTCCGAGCATCCGCTGGGCGGCCTGGGGTTTGTCGGGTTTGCCGAGGAAGTCCGCGCGCAGGAAGCCGAACTCGGCTTCAAGTTCGACTACATCGTGGTGTGCTCGGTAACCGGCAGTACACAGGCGGGCATGGTGGTGGGGTTTGCGGAAGATGGCCGCGCCGATCGCGTGATCGGTATCGACGCATCGGCCAAGCCAGAGCAAACGCGCGCACAGATCCTGCGTATCGCCAAGCATACGGCCGGCCTGGTCGAACTCGACCGCGATATCGTCGATGCCGACGTGGTGCTCGATACCCGCTACGGTGGTCCCGAGTATGGCCTGCCGTCCGCCGGCACGATGGAAGCGATCCGGATGTGCGCGAAGTTCGAAGGCATGATGACCGACCCCGTCTACGAAGGTAAATCGATGCACGGCATGATCGATATGGTGCAGCGCGGTGAATTCCCGGCCGGTTCGCGCGTGCTGTACGCCCATCTGGGCGGTGCCCCTGCATTGAGCGCCTACAGCTTCCTGTTCCGCAACGGCTGAACGCACCAGCGCTGTCGTCGTGCACGTATCCGCGCCGGCACTGACCACCGGTGCGGAGGTCTCGCTTCGCTTCATGTTCGTTTCACGCAGGGGAACGCAAATGATTGCCTCGCTACGGAAGGAGTTTCTACGGAGGATCATGGCGACGGCCAGCGTGTGCGCGCTGCCGGCCATGGCCATGCTTGCTGCCCATGCGGCCAATAGCCACGCCGCGAGCTATCCGACGCGGCCCGTGGTGCTGGTGGTGCCGTTTCCGGCCGGCGGTGCGGTAGACATCATCGGAAGGCTGGTCGGCAAATCGCTCGGCGATGCGCTGGGCCAGCCGGTCGTGATCGAGAACCGCGCCGGAGCCGGCACGATTGTCGGGGCAGGATACGTGGCCAAGGCCACGGCCGACGGCTACACACTGCTGATCAGTTCGGGATCGACATTCACCGTCAATCCGGCCATCAATGCCAGCCTGCCGTACGATCCGGTGAAGAGCTTCGAACCGGTGGGGCTGGTGGCCCGTGTACCGTTGATCGTGGTCGCCAATCGGTCGGTGCCCGTCGACAACCTGCCGCAGATGGTCAGTGCGGTCAGTGCGGCGCCGGGCAAGTATGTCTATGGGTCGTTTGGTAGCGGCACCACCGGGCACTTTGCCGGCGAGCTGCTGCTGAGTGCCACGGGCATGAAGATGCAACACATTCCGTACAAGGGCAGCGCACCGGCCATCGCCGACCTGATTGGTGGGCAGATTCCGTTCTCGATCGACACCGTGGCCGCGTCGCTGCCGCATATCCGTAGCGGAAAGATCAAGCCGATTGCGGTGACTGGCGCCACACGCGCTTCATTGTTGCCCGAGGTGCCCACGGTGGCGGAAGCCGGCTATCCCGGCTTTGATGCCGATTCATGGGTGGCCATTGCGGCGCCACGTGGCTTGCCCGCCGATGTACGGGCCAGGCTGGACAGTGCGCTGGCACAAGCGATGAAGGACCCCGAGGTGCGGCAGAAGCTGCTGGCCAATGGACTGGAACCCAAATACGCGCCGGCGGAGCAGGTCAGTGTCATGATCGACCGCGAATTGCCGCGCATGCGTACGGTTGCACAGAAGTCAGGTATCCAGGCCAACTGACCTTGTTCGCTGACTTTGTTCGCTGACTTTGTTCGCTGAATTTGCTGCAACACCACGGCCAGCCCGAAAGCTGGTTGGGGTGGACCCAGCCTGAACCTCGCAGGAGACACTCGATGGAACAGCATGACCGCGTCAGTGCAGCCGCGAACGCGCTACACGCCCAGGCAGATCCGCAGGAGCTTCAGGAGTGGTGCGAGGCGCTCGATGGCGTGCTATCGGCGTGGGGCGCGGAGCGGGGCCGCGAGCGTGCCTGCGAAATCCTGGATGCACTGTTGGCCCATGCGCGCGAACGGCGCTTGCCATGGCGTCCGGCGCAGGTCACGCCGTACCTGAACACGGTGCCGGTGGAGGACCAGCCGGCGTATCCGGGCGACCTGGCAATCGAGCAGCGCCTGTCGGCCATCCTGCGCTGGAATGCGCTGGCCATGGTGGTACGTGCCAATCGCGCGCATGGCGAACTCGGCGGTCATATCGCCAGTTATGCATCGGCCGCGGATCTGTTCGAGGTGGGCTACCAGCATTTCTTCCGTGGCAATGCCGCACCTCACGGTGCCGATCTGGTTTTCTTCCAGCCGCACTCGGCGCCTGGCGTCTATGCGCGCGCGTTTCTGGAAGGACGGCTCGATGAATCGGCGCTGTGCCACTATCGACAGGAACTGGTGGCCGAAGCGCAGGGGCTGCGTGGACTGAGTTCGTATCCACATCCATACCTGATGCCGGATTTCTGGCAATTTCCCACCGGCTCGATGGGCATTGGCCCGCTCAACGCGATTTATCAGGCGCGCTTCATGCGCTACCTGCAGAACCGGGGTCTTTGCGAGACCGGTGGACGTCGCGTATGGGGCTTCTTTGGCGATGGCGAGATGGACGAGCCCGAATCGGTCGCCGCACTGACGCTTGCCGCACGCGAACAGCTCGACAACTGCACCTTCGTGATCAACTGCAATCTGCAGCGGCTCGATGGTCCGGTGCGCGGCAATGGGCGCATCGTCGACGAACTGGAGGCGCTGTTCGCCGGCGCAGGGTGGCATGTGGTCAAGTGCCTGTGGGGTTCGGAGTGGGATGCATTGCTGGCGCGCGACCACAATCATGCGATCAGCCGTGCATTTGCGCAGACGCTCGATGGCGAGTTCCAGACCTTGTCCGCCAATGACGGAACGTTCAACCGCGCCCACTTCTTCAGCAAGACTCCGGAGTTGCGCGCGTTGGTGGCGCATCTTTCCGATGCGCAGATCGACCAGTTGCGCCGGGGCGGCCATGATCCCGTCAAGATTCATGCGGCATTTGCCGAGGCCGCGGGCTGCAAGGGCCGGCCCGCCGTCGTGCTGGCCATGACGATGAAGGGGTACGGCATGGGCACCATCGCGCAGGGCCGCATGACCACCCATCAGCAGAAGAAGCTGAGCCAGGCCGACCTGATGGCGTTCCGCGACCGTTTCAGTCTGCCGCTGTCTGACCAGCAGGTCATGGATGCGGCGTTCTACCGGCCACACGAAGACAGTCCCGAAATGCAATACCTGCAGGCGCGCCGCGCCGAACTGGGCGGCTATCTGCCGGTACGCAGTACCAGTGGCGCCACCCTGGCGGTGCCCGGTCTGGAGGCGACCGCCGCCTTCGCACTCCATGCCGACGGCAAGGCGATGAGCTCGACCATGGCACTGGTGCGGCAGCTTGGCGCACTGCTCAAGGATGCGGTGCTGGGTCCGCGTATCGTCCCGATCGTGGCCGACGAGGCGCGCACGTTCGGCATGGCTGGCTTGTTCCGGCAGGTTGGCATCTATGCGCCATTCGGCCAGCTTTACCAGCCGGAAGACTCGGCGTCGATGCTGTCGTACCGCGAAACGCGCGACGGCCAGATCCTGGAGGAGGGGATTACCGAGGCGGGTGCGCTGTCGTCGTGGACGGCGGCGGCCACCAGCTATGCCACGCATGGCCTGCCGATGCTGCCGTTCTATATCTACTACAGCATGTTCGGCTTCCAGCGCGTGGGCGACCTGATCTGGGCTGCGGCTGACCAGCGCGCCCGCGGCTTCCTGGTAGGCGCCACGTCGGGACGCACCACGCTCGGTGGAGAAGGGCTCCAGCATCAGGACGGCAGCAGCCATCTTGCGGCGGCCACGATCCCGAACTGCCGCGCCTATGATCCCGCGTTCGCGGGCGAACTGGCGGTCATTGTCGACCACGGCATGCGCCGCATGCTCGAACAGCAGGCCGACGAGTTCTATTACCTGACCGTGACCAATGAGGCTGTAGAGAACCCGAGCCTGCGGCCCGAAGCGCATGAAGGCGTGGTGCGCGGCATCTATCTGCACCGCCCCGGCGGCGACTTTGCGCACCGGGTGCAGCTGTTTGGCAGCGGCGCCATCATGGGCGAAGTCCTCAAGGCCGCGCGGCAGCTTGAGCAGGAGCACGGGGTGGCGGCCGATGTATGGAGTGTCACCAGCTATATCGAACTTGCGCGCGAGGGCGCGGACTGCGAACAGCAGTGGCGCCATGGCAAGGGGCCCGCCGACCAAAGCTGGCTGGGCCGGCAGTTGCAGCCCAGTGTTGGGCCGATCATTGCCGCCACCGACTATGTACGCGCACTGCCGGAACTGGTGCGTGCCTTCCTGCCGGCCGGCCGACGCTACGTGACGCTGGGTACCGACGGCTTCGGCCGCAGCGATTCGCGCGCGGCGTTGCGGCGCCATTTCGAGGTGGATGCGGCGGCGATCGTGCAGGCCAGCCTGCGTGCCGTGGAGGAAATCGTGGCCGAGGAAACGGTCGCGGAGCGGCGGCACCTGGCCGACGTGATTGCGTTGGCATCGATATGACCCGCGCCTGATCCACCGTTGTTTCCTACCTGACGCGCGGCCCGGTTCGGCACCAAGGCCGCGCGTCGCGCACCGCGCTGGGGAGTCATGGCACGGCGCATGCCCGATTCTTGCGCGTGGAATGCGGCTGTTTGCCGACAAATCTTGCATACAAGCATGGCATACCACTTGCTCAAGTGATTGCCGTGACCGAAACCACCGACAAATCTCCCGCTGACATCGCCAACCGCATCACCGAGGCGATGCTTGGCCAGAAGCTGCTTCCTGGATCGCGCCTGGGCGAGCAGGAACTTGCTGCGCTATTTGGCGTGAGCCGCACGCTGGTGCGTGAAGCGCTGATGCGCCTGGCCGCGCGTGGCATGGTGACTGTCAGCTCGCGGCGCGGCTGGTTCCTGGTGGAACCGAGCGCCGACGACATTCGCGCTGCGTTCGACGCGCGCCGCATCATCGAAACCGGGCTGCTGCGCGAAGTCAGTGCGGAACGGCCGCCAGGCGTTCAGGCGATTCATTCGCTCAAGGTGCATATCGCCCGCGAAAAAGCCGCGCTCGATGGTGACGACGCCAGCGTACGCAGCTTCCTGCTTGGCGATTTCCACGTATGCCTGTGTGCCTCGCTTGGCTATGGCCTGCTCACCGATACATTGCGTGACCTGACCGCGCGTACCACGCTGGTGGCCAGCCGCAATCAGTCGGCCGAGGATGCCGGGCGCTCATGCAGCCAGCATGAAGACATCGTCAACGCACTGGCCGATGGCGATGGCGCGCTGGCCGCACGCCTGATGGCCGAACATCTGGGCGAAGTCCACACGAGCCTTGACGCCGTGCCGCCCCTCGATCCGCTCGCGCACCTGCGCCACGCACTGGCGCCAGTGGACCCGCAACGCGTATCAACTTCCGTTTTACCGTCCGGGAATCTGTCCCCGAACCCATCCACTCCCTCTCGAAGCTAAGGAAACTCGCGATGTTCCACGTCAACGCCCTCAAGAAGTTTTCCCGTCGTGGCCTGATGGTTGCCATGCTGGCCGGTCTGTGCGCAACGGCCTTGCCGACGCTGGGCCATGCCGACACACTTGCGGACGTCACCAAGGCTGGCGTATTGCGCGTGGCCGTGCCGCAGGACTTCCCGCCGTTTGGCTCGATTGGCGCCGACATGGCACCGCAAGGCCTCGATATCGACGTGGCCGCGCTGGTGGCGAAGAAGATGGGCGTCAAGCTCCAACTGGTGCCGGTGACCAGTACCAACCGCGTGCCATACCTGCAGACGCGCAAGGTCGACCTGGTGATTTCGAGCATGGGCAAGAACCCCGAGCGCGAGAAGGTGCTCGATTTCTCCGAAGCCTACGCACCGTTCTTCAACGGCGTGTTCGGTCCGGCCGACCTGCCGGTCAAGAACGCGGCCGACCTCGCCGGCAAGACCGTGGGTGTGACACGCGGTGCCGTGGAAGACCTGGAACTGAGCAAGATTGCGCCGGCCGGCGCCACGATCAAGCGCTACGAAGACAACAACGCGACGATCTCGGCGTTCCTGTCTGGCCAGGTGCAACTGATTGCCACCGGCAATGTCGTGGCATCGACGCTGATCGCCAAGCATCCGCCCAAGGCACCGGAAACCAAGTTCCTGATCAAGAACTCGCCATGCTTTATCGGCATGAACAAGGGCGAGAAGGCGCTGCAGGACAAGGTCAATGCGATACTCGCAGAGTCGAAGAAGGACGGTTCGCTGAACTCGCTGTCAATCAAGTGGCTGCTGCGTCCGCTGCCGGCACAACTCTGATTCGCGCCGCCACCGGGTTGAAGCATGGCTTACCAGTTCGATTTCCTGTCGGTGCTTGACTACACCGATGTGCTGCTCAAGGGCATTGCCGTCACCGCGCAACTGACGCTGACGGGCGGCGTGCTGGGCGTGGCGGTGGCCGTTGCCGGTGCCTGGGCCAAGACCCAGGGGCCGGCGTGGCTGCGCACCGTGGTCAGCGCCTATGTGGAGCTGATCAGGAACACGCCGTTCCTGATCCAGTTGTTCTTCATCTTCTTCGGGTTGCCAAGCCTGGGCGTGCATCTGCCCGAGATGCTGGCGGCGTCGCTGGCCATGGTCATCAACCTGGGGGCATATGGCACCGAGATCGTTCGCGCCGGGCTGGCCGCCACCCCGCGCGGGCAGTTCGAGGCTGGCGCGAGTCTGGCCATGTCGCCGTTCCAGGTATTCCGTCACGTGGTGCTGCGCCCCGCGTTGCAGAAGATCTGGCCGGCGCTGTCGAGCCAGATCGTGATCGTGATGCTGGGGTCGGCGGTCTGCTCGCAGATTGCGGCGCAAGACCTGACTTATGCGGCCAACTTTATCCAGGGGCGCAATTTCCGGGCTTTCGAGGTGTACCTGGTCAGTACCCTGATCTACCTGCTACTGGCGCTGGTGTTGCGGCAACTGCTGCGCGGCATCGGCCGGCAGCTTTTTGCACGGGGCGTCCGATGATCGAGTTCTCAACGTGGGATATCGTCCGCAACCTGCTGCTGGCGGCACGCTGGACCGTGCTGCTGTCGCTGGTGGCCTTTGTGGGCGGAGGCATCGTGGGGTTGCTGGTCCTGCTGATGCGGACCAGCAAGCGCCCGATGCTACGTCGCGCAACGTGGGCCTATATCGAGATTTTCCAGGGCACGCCACTGCTGATGCAGTTGTTCCTGGCGTTCTTCGGGCTGGCATTAATGGGCATCGAAGTACCTGCGTGGCTTGCCGCCGGATTGGCGCTGACATTGTGGACCGCGGCGTTCCTGGCAGAAATCTGGCGCGGCTGCGTCGAGGCCATTCCACGCGGTCAGTGGGAGGCGTCGGGCAGCCTGGCCATGAACTATGTCCAGCAGATGCGCCACGTGATTCTGCCGCAGGCGCTGCGCATCGCGGTGGCGCCGACCGTAGGCTTTGGCGTGCAGGTCGTCAAGGGCACGGCACTGGCGTCGATCATCGGCTTCACCGAGCTTTCCAAGGCGGGGACCATGATCGTCAACGCCACGTTCCAACCGTTCACCGTGTATGCGGCCGTGGCGCTGATGTACTTCGCGCTGTGCTGGCCGCTTTCGCAATACAGCAAGATGCTGGAGAGGAAATTCCATGCCGCTCATCGCCATTGACCAGGTCCGCAAGTCGTTCGGCAGCAATCAGGTCCTGAAGGGTGTATCCCTTTCGGTGGAACCGGGCGAGGTCATTGCCATCATCGGCAAGAGCGGTTCGGGCAAGAGCACGTTGCTACGTTGCATCAACGGACTGGAAACCATCGACTCGGGTGCGATCACCGTGGCCGGCGCGCACCTGGCTGACAGCGAACTGCAACTGCGTGCGCTTCGCCTGAAAGTGGGCATGATCTTCCAGCAGTTCAACCTGTTTCCGCACTTGAGTGCGGGGCGCAACGTGATGCTGTCGCCGATGGTGGTGAAGGGCGTGCCGGAGGCGCGCGCCCGTGAACTGGCCGAGGAAAACCTGGCACGGGTGGGTTTGTCTGCCAGGTTCGACGCGTATCCGGATCAGTTGTCCGGTGGACAACAGCAGCGCGTGGCGATTGCGCGTGCGCTGGCCATGCAACCGATTGCCTTGCTGTGCGACGAGATTACCTCGGCGCTCGATCCCGAACTCGTGAACGAAGTGCTGCAGGTCGTGCGCGGCCTGGCTGCCGATGGCATGACCTTGCTGATGGTGACGCACGAAATGCGCTTCGCACGTGAGGTGTGCGACCGCGTGGTCTTCATGCACCAGGGCAAGGTGCATGAGATGGGCGCGCCCGATGCGGTATTCGCACGGCCGCAGACGCCGGAGTTGCAGCAATTCCTGGGGATGGTGGAGGCCTGAGCGCATCCCGATGCGCACGGCTTGCCAGGCGGAGCGCCGATCCGCCGTGCGCCATTTGGCCGATGGCCACGGTCGTCAGCTCGCTCCCGCCCGGGCGGGTTTCGGGCCCGGGCGGTTCGTGCGGTCAGAAGTCGATTTGTGCCCCCAGCTTGAAGACCCGTGGCGCGCCCTGCGTCAGGTAGGACGCACTGGTAATCCAGTAGGCCTTGTTCGTGAGGTTGTCGATGTTGAAGCGTACCGTCGTGCGCTTGCCGGCCACGCGCGTGGTGTAGCGCACGCCCGCATCGAACAGCGTGTACGACGGCAGCGACACCGTGTTGGCTGCGTCGATCGGGCGGGCGCCGTAGTACTGCATGCCTGCCGTCAGGGTGAAGCCTGTATCCCAGAGACGGTACTCGGTGTAGAGCGATGCCTGTTGCTTCGGCGTGCCGTTGGCGCGTTTGCCCGAGATGCCTTCCGCAGCGGTTTCGCTCTTGGCGTTCAGGAACATCACGCTGGCGTTGACCAGCCACTGGGGCGTCACGCGGACGCTGCCGCCCAGTTCCAGGCCGTCATAGCGTTCCTCGCCGTCCTGCGTGAACACGTTGCTGTTGTTCGTGTAGGTCAGGCCGCGATTGATGCGGAACAGGGCCGCGTTGGCCGACCAGTTCTCGCGCTGTGCCTTCACGCCCAGTTCCACCTGCTTGCTCTTGAGCGGGCTGAAGACCTGGCGCGAATTGGCGGCGGTCAGCGGTGCGGTGGCGCCCTGTTCGAGCGATTCCACGTAGCTACCGTACGTGGACACGCCCGGCAGCGGCTTGAAGATGATGGCGCCGGTGGGCGTCGTCGCGGCCTTGTCGTAGTCGTTGACGGAGTCCTTGATGCTGTTGCGGCGCACACCGACCACCAGGTCCCACTTCTCGCCAAGGTGCATCGTGTCGGACACGAACACCGCGCGCTGCGCCGTGTAGCTGCCCAGCGTATCGGGCGATTCGGCGGACAGGTGGGGATTGTCGAAGTTGCCGGGATTCGCCAGGTTGCCGCTGCCCAGTACCGCGTAGTTGAAGACGTTCGAATAGTACGAGCGATTGCGGCTGTACTGCAGGCCGAAGGTCAGGTCGTGTGTGATGAAGCCGGTCTTGACCTTGCCCGTCACCATGCCGATGACGTCATCGGTCTTGAAGCGGTCCATGCCGCCGTACTGTTCCTCGGTATAGTCGCCGGCGGCGTTGGCGTAGATCGTGCCGTTCAGGTAGACACGATCCATGGTCGAGCCGCGATACGCGATCCGCGCGTTCCAGTTCTCCGCAAAGCCCCAGTCCACCGACGTGCCCCAGATCTTGGCGCGCGTCTCGTAGCTCGTGAACGGCGAGTAGATGCGCTTGCTGCCGCTGATGGCGCCGGGCGGCGGGGCGATGGCGGTGTCACCGGCTTCGCCGCTGGCATTCGGGAACAGGCCCCAGCTCGTGGAACCCTTGACCACGCGATCCAGCGCCAGACCGTCCGCGCTCCAGACCAGGTTCGGCATGATGCGCCAATCCAGGGCCAGCGATGCCGAACCGCGCTTGATGTGGCCGCCGTCCTTCACGTAGGTATCGCCTTCTTCGCCGACCACGTTGGCGCGATAGCCGAAGCGGTCGTCGGGGCCGAAGCGGCCGCCCAGGTCACCGCCCAGCATGAACGTGCCACGGCTCGTGAAGGAGGTGGTCACGCTGCGCAGCGGCACATCGGTCGGACGCTTGCTGATGAAGTTGATGATGCCGCCCGGCGCGGCAAAGCCATAGAGGAAACCGCCCGCACCCTTGAGCAGTTGCACCTGTTCGAAGTGATCCAGCGGCAGGTCGCCGCTCCAGCCGAAGATGTTCTGGCCGTCAACCTTGCGGCCGTTCAGCAGGTCCAGCGTGATGCCGCGCACGGCGATCTGCGACGACAGGCCGCCGATGTTGTTGCTGGTCATCGAAACCGAGGCGTCGTTCTTCAGCGCCTGCACGATGGACGTGGCCTGCTGGTTGTCCATGAGGTCGCGCGTCACCACGTCCACGCTGAATGGCGTGTCCTGCAGCGGCGTGTTGCCGAACGCGCCCATGCTGGCCTTGTCGGCGCGGTATTCGTCCAGCGTGTCGGCCTTGCTGCTGACGGTGACCGTGGGCAGCGTGGGGGCGTTGTCACCGGCCGGAGCGGGCGTTTCCTGGGCGTGCGCGACGCTGGCGGACAGGGCAAGGGTGAGCAGGGCGCCGTGCAGCGCCTGATCCAGGCGCTTGCGCCGGAATGGCACAACGGCAGGGGTGAAATGCGAGGTGGTTTCCATCAGTCTAGTTATCGAGCAGGGTTGAGATGCCGGCTGGCTTCGGTGTCCCGTCTAGGCCGCTGCTGCCGGTTGCACTATCCAGCGCAAGACGCATGCGCTGGCATTCATCGATCTGCGTTCCCCTGGCCGCACGACGCAGCCATCTCCCTTGAAAACGCAGGCCGAAGTGTTGGTTACGAAGGGGTGGATGGCTCCCGGTGATGGAAGGCTTCGGCAATGGCGCGTCCCACTTGTGCGCGCATGCGGGCGGCTTCTTCCACAACGTTGCCGAGCCGCGCAAAGTCGTGCACCACGCCGGGCCAGACCACCGTCTGGGTGGTCACGCCTGCGGCCTGCAGCCTGCGGGCGTAGGCGTGGCCTTCATCGACGAGGGGATCGAACTCGGCCAGTACGATCAGCGCCGGCGCGAGGCCGCCGAGGTCCGTGGCCTCCAGCGGAGCGAAGCGCCAGTCCGCCCGGTCATCCGCATGCCGCAGGTAGTGGCCGAACATCCATTGCAGCGTGCGCTGCTCCAGCAGATAGCCAACGGCCAGGCGGGCATGCGAAGCGGTGTCCTGATGCGCGCTGGTGCATGGGTACAGCAGCACCTGAAGCCGCGGCTGCGGCGTGCCAGCGTGGCGCGCGGCAATGCACAGCGCCGTCGCCAGCGTGCCGCCTGCGCTGTCGCCGCCGATGGCGATCCGCTCGGGGTCGAGCCCCAGGCTGGCGGCATTGGCGCGGAGCCAGGCGCAGGCATCCTCGGCATCGTGGAAGGCGGTGGGGAACTTGTGCTCGGGGGCCAGCCGGTAGTCGATCGAGAGCACGGCACACTGCGCGGCGTCCGCGAGATCGCGGCACAGCGAGTCGTGCGAGTCCAGTCCGCCCACCACGTAGCCGCCGCCGTGGAAGTACAGCAGCACGGGTGCGGGGGTGGCTGTATCCGATCCGCGATACAGCCGTGCCGGCAGCGCGTGACCATCGCGCGCGGGGATGTGCAGCGCCTCGACCGGAATCTCGGCGCCCGGCGCGTCGAGCGCCAGCGTCGACGCGTCATAAGTGGCGCGCGCCTCGTCGGGCGTCATCTCGCTCATCGGGCGACGTGACTGGCTGGCGAGGTTCGCCATTTCCAGGAAGGCGTCGAGGTCGGGGTGCAGGGGCATGATGGTTGCGGTACGTATTCAAACGGTCGTTTCATCGCCGGGCGTGGCCCGTGACGCGATGACATCCGCTAGCAGGACGAACAGTGGTGAAATTTGTTCAGATCCATGGACACCCGACCGGTCCTGCGCCCCATCGATGAACATGCCGGTCCCGCAATCGTCTTGTCATTGCCCGCGTCACGCATGCCGGGTTGATCGATCAACGGACGGGCGGAGGCGCGATGCGGCGGGCATACACGGTGTGGGGACGGATTTCGGCGGCAGTGGCCGTGGCATGGCTCATCGCGCCGGGCGCCCAGGCCAAACCGCAGACGGTGGCGCCTGCCGTGGAGATTCGCCGTACCGCCGATGGCATTCCCCATATCCGCGCCACCCGTTGGCGTGACCTTGGCCTCGGGGTGGGGTACGCGCAGGCGGAAGACGCGCTGTGCACGATGGCGGACGGCTTCGTGACGTTCTCGGGGCAGCGGTCGCAGTACTTCGGGGCGGAGGCCAAGCCTTTGACGAACTCGACGTTCGGCCGCTCCCGCAATCTCGACCTCGACACGTTCTTTCTGGCCAATGCCGATGACGCCGTGGTGGCGCGCTACCGCCGCGAACATCCGCCTGAACTCAACGCGATGATCGACGGCTTTGCCGAGGGCTATAACCGCTATCTCGATCAGGCGCGCAAGGCCCGGGCGGACGCGAACACGCCTGCCTGCGTGGCAGCGCCATGGGTGCGCCATATCAGCGCGCAGGACATCTATCGCCGCATGTACGCCACGCAGATTGCGGCGGGCTATGCGCGCTTCATCCCCGATATGGCAAAGGCCGCGCCACCTGTGCAGGAGGCCGTGGGCCGGCGTGAGGGCGACGGCACGCCACCGCAGGCCCTGCAGGCGCTGCAGGATCGGCTGGCGATCCCGATTGGCGATCAGGCCGGACTCGGCAGCAACGCCGTGGCGTTCGGCGGCGCGGTGACGGGCGGGCAGGGCGGCGTGCTGCTCGGCAATCCGCACTGGTACTGGGGTGGCCCGGACCGTTTCTATCAGATGCACCTGACCTTGCCGGGCAAGCTCGATGTGGCCGGCGTGGCCTTTCTCGGCATTCCCGTCGTGATGATCGGCTTCAATGCCGATATCGCGTGGAGCCACACCGTTTCCGCCGCGCGCCGCTTCGGCGTGTTCGATCTGAAGCTGGACCCGCAGGACCCGACGCGCTATCTCGTGGACAACGTTCCGGTTGCGATGGAAGCCCGCAATGTCACCATCGACGTACGCGGCAACGATGGCGTGGTGCGCCCCGTGCACCGGATGTCGTATCGCACCCGTTTCGGCCCGGTGCTCGATCTTGGCGCGCATCATCCCGCGTTTGGCTGGGGCCGCGCCCATGCGCTGGCAATCCGCGACGTCAACGCGGACAACTATCGGATCTTCTCCCAGTTCTTCGCGTGGAACCGTGCACGGTCGCTCGATGCATTCATGCAGATCCAGCGCAGGATGGTGGCGGCGCCGTGGGTCAATACCATCGCCATCGGTCGCCGCGACAACCGCGTCTGGTATGCCGACATGGGCGCCATGCCGAATACGCCGGACGATCTGCGCGCGCGCTGCGGCACCGCCTTGTCGAAGGGCTTCGCGGCGGTAGACCCGCTGACGCCAGTGCTCGACGGCAGCCAGTCCGCCTGCGACTGGAAGGCCGATGCGGGCGCTGTGCAGGCGGGCGCCATGCCGGCCTCCGCCATGCCGTCGCTGATTCGCGATGACTATGTCGCCAATATGAACGACAGCTACTGGCTGACCAATCCCGCGCAGCCGCTCGAAGGCTTTCCGCTGTCGATGGGTGGCGAGCGTCAGGCGCTGTCGCTGCGCAGCCGCGAAGGGTATCGGATCGCCGCCGACATCGGCGGGCAGCCGCCGCACTCATCGCGCGACGTCGCGCGTGCGTTGATGGATCGTGCCCTGGCACCGCGCGCACTGTCGGCGGATCTGTTCAAGCAAGCGCTGCTGGCGCGCGCCTGCGTCGATGCCAGCCTCGTGCAACCGTGCGAGGTGCTGCGGCACTGGCCCAATACCGCCGATAGCGCGCAGCGGGGCGCGCTGTTGTGGAACGCGTTCTGGCGCCGTCTTGCCAAGCCGCCGATGCAGGGTTTCTATCAAGTGCCGTTCTCGCTCACCGATCCGCTGCATACGCCGCGCGATCCGGTGGCTGCCACGTCCGGCCAGCAGGCCGCCGACGCGTTGAAAGCGGCCGTGCGCGATCTGGCCGCACAGGGGCTGGCGCCCGACGCCGTGCTGGGCGCCGCGCAGTTCGTGCGTAGCGCGGGCAAGGACGTGCCGATCTTCGGCGGCTGCCAGGAGATGGGCTATTTCGCCGTGCAGTGCAATGCCGATGACAGTTTGCGCATGGGTCCGCAGTCTCAGGGCAACAGCTATCTGCAGGTGGTGCGCTTTGCACGTGACGGCGTGACGGCACACACGCTGCTCGCGCATGGGCAGCGCGATACCGCCATCGACAGCGGTGCCGGCGATGCACCGGTCAATCGCTACGCGCGCAAGGACTGGCTGGTCTTTCCGTTTCGCGATGCCGACATCCGGCGCGATCCGCAATTGCGCCGCACGGTGCTGCAGCGCTGACATCCTGTGCGAGGGCATCGCACATGTGACGCAGCAGGCCGCTGAACAGATCGCGGGCTGATTCGTCATAGATGCGGAGAGCCACTGCTGGCACCACGAACCGGCGCGCAGTGGTTTCAACTTCCCTCATCGCTACAGGATTCCACATGTCTACGAGCTGCTTCGACCGCGAGGACGAAACCTTCATCGTTCTGGTCAACCAGGAAGAGCAATACTCCATCTGGCCGCACTGGAAGACGGTGCCCGGCGGCTGGACTGCCGTCGACGGTGTGAAGGGCGACAAGAAGACGGTGCTCGAATACGTCGAGAAGACGTGGACCGACATGCGTCCCCGCTCGCTCAAGGAGTGGATGGCGCAGCAGACCAGCGATCAGGCCGGTTGAGCGGTATGCACGATCCGGTCACACTGCTGTGTCTGCCCTGCGCCGGGGCCAGTGCAACGATGTACCTGCGCTGGCGCCGCACGCTGCCCGCGTGGGTACACGTGCTGCCCGTCGAATTGCCCGGGCGCGGCGGACGGCTTGCCGAGGACTTCTGCCAGGACTTCGATTCGCTCGCGGCGCAGCTATGTGACGAGCAGGCGCCGCATCTGCAAGGAAAGTACGCGCTGTTCGGCCACAGCATGGGCGCGCTGCTCGCGTATGGCATCACACGCCGGTTGCAGGCGCAGGGCAAGCCCTTGCCGCTGGCATTGCTGCTGTCGGGCAGTCCGGCCCCCTCGCAGCGCGACGCCGAGCGCTTTGCCTGCAAGGACGACGATGCCGGTCTGATCGAGGATCTGCGGCGGCAGGGCGGCACGCCCGATGAGGTCTTCGACAGCCCCGAACTGCTGCGCATCACGCTCGATGTGCTGGGCGCGGACTACCGGATCTGCGAGAGCTTCCGTCACACCACGCCTGCCGCGCTGCCGATGCCGTTGCATGTGCTGGCTGGCCGCCAGGACCCGATCACGGCGGAACGCATCGGCGCCTGGCAGGAGGAAGGCCAGGGCACCTTCACGCTCGACTGGTTCGACGGCAATCATTTCTTCGTGCGCCATCAGGAGGCCGAGGTACTGGACACGGTGCAGCGGCGGCTCGCACAGAGCCTGCGCGCAGGCGCCGCCGATGCCGCCGATGCCGACGATACCAACGATAGCGCGCACGTTGCCGCCTGATCCCAGGCGTCACTTCCAATGCATTCGCGCCGCCCGTGCCCGGCGATCATGCCGCCGCGCGGGACTGCCATCAAGGAGTCTGCATGAACGAAACCATGAACCGCCTGGAACGCCGGGCGCCCGTTGGCTCCGAACTGCCCGTGCTGATCGTGCCCGATGCGCCGGGCCAGCCGCTGCTCGATGGACTCGCCCAGCACCGTGCCGCCATCGATGAAGCCGTGCAGCGCGCAGGCGGCGTGCTGCTGCGTGGATTCGATGTGCCATCCGTCGATGTGTTCCAGAAGTTCGCCGCATCGTTTGGCCATCCGCTGCTCAAGTACGAGTTCGCGTCGACGCCGCGCAGCGCCGTGGACGCAGCCGGCGCCGGCATCTACACGTCCACGGAATACCCCGCGCACCAGCACATCCCCCTGCACAACGAGCAGGCGTACACGCGCGAATGGCCGATGAAGATCTGGTTTCACTGCGTCACGGCGTCGCCCGAAGGCGGCGAGACACCGATTGCCGACAGCCGCGCCATTTACCGCCGCATGCCCGATGCGCTGCGCGAACGCTTCGCGCCTGGCGTGCTCTACGTGCGCAACTACGGCGAGTTCGATGTGCCATGGCAGAAGGTGTTCAACACCGAAAACCGCGCCGAAGTGGAAGCGTTCTGCAAGCGGGCCGATATCCGGTGGGAATGGAAGGACGATGGCGACCTGCGTACCACGCAGCTTTGCCAGGCCGTGGAGCGGCATCCCGTGACCGGCGAAATGGTCTGGTTCAACCAGGCGCACCTGTTTCACGTGTCGAACCTGCAACCCGAAGTGCGCGAATCGCTGGAAGAACTGCTCGGCGAGGACAACCTGCCGCGCAACACGTATTTCGCGGATGGCTCACCGATCTCCGATGCGATCTTTGACGAGGTGCGCGCCGTGCTCGACGCGGAAACCGTGTCGTTCCGCTGGGAATCCGGCGATGTGCTGATGCTCGACAACATGCTGGCGGCTCACGCCCGTGCGCCGTTCAAGGGACCGCGCAAGGTGGTGGTGGCCATGGCCGAGCCGCACGGCAACCTCGGCAAGTGATGACCCCCGGCCGCGCGCCAACCCCGTGACCACCGCACAGCGGACGATGGAAGCAGAGATGAACACACAGACTTGGCAGGAACCGGTGGACTTTGTCAGCCATCTTGAGGCACTCGCCACGCATCGCCCCGATGACATTGCACTAGTGACCGTCGGCGACGATGGCACGGGGCTGGCGGAATCGTCCTGGACGTATCACGCCTTTGCCGCACGCGTGCGGGCGCTGGCCGCCGTCCTGCAGCAGCGTGGCGCGCGCGGCGAACGCGCGCTGGTCATGCTCGACAACGACGACCACTATGCCGTGGCGATGTTTGCGTGCTTCTACGCCGGCACCGTGGCCGTGCCCGTGTTCGCGCCGGACGCGGCACGCCAGCAGCAACTGGAGCGCCTGACCGGCATCGCGGCCGATGCCGAAGCCCGCTTCGTGCTGACCACGGCCGGGCTCGGCGCCGACGTGGGGGCTGCCATCGGCGCTGCGGTCGCGGTGATCGAGGTCGACGACATCGATGCAGCGCAAGCCGGCCACTGGGCACCATGCACCCCCGCGCTCACCGATGTGGCCTTCCTGCAGTACACCTCGGGTTCCACCTCGGCGCCCAAGGGCGTGATGGTGACGCATGGCAACCTGATCGCCAACGAGCGTGCGATTCGCGCAGGACTCGGCATCGGACCGGCAGACAAGTTCGCGGTCTGGGCGCCGCTGTATCACGACATGGGCCTGATTGGCGGCCTGCTGCAGCCGTTCTATAGCGGGATTCCATGCGTGCTGACGTCGCCGCAGTTCTTCCTGGAGCGGCCGATCCGCTGGCTGGAGATGATCTCGCACCACCGTGCCACGCTGAGCGGCGGTCCGGACTTTGCCTATCGACTGTGCCTGGACCGGGTCAAGGATGCGCAGCTCGCCAGGCTCGACCTGTCGTGCTGGCGCGTGGCCTATACGGGCGCGGAGCCGGTGCGCGCGGACACCATGCAGGCATTTGCCGAGCGCTTCGGCCCGGTGGGATTCCGCGCCGACAGCATCTACCCGTGCTACGGACTTGCCGAAGCCACGCTGTTTGTGACGGGCGTCCAGCGCGGCGCGGGCATGCCGGTGCAGACGTTCGACGCACAGGCACTTGCCAGCGGCACCGCGCGATCGAGCGAGGCTGGCACCGCGCTTGTTGGCTGCGGCACGGTCACGGCCGATCACACGGTTCGCATCGTCGCGCCTGCCACGCTGCAGCCTGCCGCCGATGGCGTGATCGGCGAGATCTGGGCCAGCGGCCCGAGCATCGGGGCAGGGTACTGGGGCAATCCGGCTGCCACGGCCGAGGCGTTTGTAGAACACGATGGCGCACGCTGGCTGCGCACCGGCGATCTGGGCTTCGTGCACGAAGGGCACCTGTATGTGAGCGGGCGCGTCAAGGATCTCATCATCGTGCGCGGCCACAACCTCTATCCGCAGGATCTGGAGCGGGCAGTCGAAGCCGAGGTCGATGTGGTGCGCAAGGGGCGCGTGGCAGCCTTCGCGGTGCAGGTCGACGGGCGGGAGGGCATTGGCCTGGCTGCGGAGGTCTCGCGCAGCACGCGCAAGCTCGTGCCGCCGCAATCGCTGGTGGAAGCGCTGAGCGCAGCCGTCAGCGAAGCCTGCGGCGAACCGCTGTCCGTGGTGGTATTGCTCAATCCGGGCGCGCTGCCCAAGACGTCGAGCGGCAAGCTGCAGCGCAGCGCGTGCCGGCAGGGCTGGCAGACGCGCACGCTCGATGCCTATGCGATCGTCGAGCAGGGCCGGATCGAACTCATTGGCGAGGCGGCGGCTTCCGTGGTGCCGCAGGCGGTGCCGCTCGACACGTCGGACCCCTTGGTGGCGGAACTCGCCGCCATCTGGGACGACGTGCTGGATCGCAAGTCCGGCGAACCGCTGCCGGCTGACGCGCATTTCTTCCTGCAGGGCGGCAATTCGCTGGCGGCGGCGCGGGTTGCGGCTGCCGTGACGGCACGCTGGAACGTGACGTTCCCGGTGTCCGTGCTGTTCGAGCATCCGCGTCTGCGCGATGCCGTCGCGGCGCTGAAACGCGTGATCGCGGCGGGCAACGCTGCGGTTGCGGCCATTGCACCGTTGCCCGATAGCGGTGTGGCATCGCTCTCGTATGCGCAGCAGCGGCAATGGTTCCTCTGGCATCTTGAACCGACGAGCACGGCGTACCACGTGGCCGGCGTGCTGACGCTGCAAGGCGCGCTCGATGCCGACGCCCTGCGGCGCGGGGTCGACGCACTGGTCGGGCGTCATGCGGTGTTGCGAACCGTCTTCGTCGCCAATGCGCAGGGCGAACCCATTGCCACGGTGCGCCCCCATCAGCCGGTGCCGTTGGCCATCAACGATGTCTCCGGTCTGTCTGCCGCACAGCAGGCCACTAGCGCATCTGCCGCAGCCCGCGATCTGGCCGACCAGCCGTTCGATCTCGCCACCGGTCCGCTGTGGCGTGTCGCGCTGATCCGGCTGGCCGAGGACCGCCATCAACTGGTGGTGGTGATGCACCACATCGTGTCCGATGGCACGTCGATGGGTATCTGGATCGACGAACTCGCGCAGCACTATCGCGCGGCACTTACCAATGACAACAACCTGCCCGCGCCGCGCCAGTACGCCGATTTCGCGGCATGGCAGACGCAGTGGCTCGCGGGCGGCGAGCGGGATCGGCAACTGGCCTACTGGCGCGAACAGCTTGGCGATACGCATCCCGTGCTGGCGCTGCCCGTCGATCATCCGCGCGATGCCGTGGCGCGATACCGCGCTGCCACCTACGACATGGCGCTGCCATCGTCGCTGCTGACCGCGCTGCGTGCCACGGCAGCCGCCCGCGAGGCCACGCCATTCATGGCGATGCTTGCCGCATTGCAGGCACTGTTGCATCGGCACACCGGCCAGACCGATATCCGCGTCGGCGTGCCCGTCGCCAATCGCCATCACGCCGCTGCGCAGGGGGTGATCGGCCTGTTCGTGAATACGGTGGTGCTGCGCAACGTGCTCGATGACCGTACGCCGCTGGGTACAGTGCTGGCCACCGCACGGCAGGCTGCACTCGGCGCGCAGGCCAATCAGGACTTGCCTTTCGAGCAACTGGTGGAGGCATTGCAGCCGGAACGCAGCCTCAGCCACGCGCCGCTGTTCCAGGTGCTGTTCAACCACCAGCACGAGGATTTCAGCCGCTTCTCGGCAATCACGGGACTGGTGGCGAGCGGTGCCGCGCTGCCGGGGACTGCGGCGCAGTTCGAACTGTCCGTCGAGATTCGCGAGAACCGCGACGGCTCGGCGGCGCTGCGCCTGGTCTATGCGCGCGAAGTGTTCGAAGCCGCCACCATGGCGCGCTTTGCCGAACACTATCTGCGCGTGCTCGACACGCTGGCCCGCCAGCCGGACACCACCGTTGGCGATACCGCATTGCTCGGTGCCGTGGAGCAGGAAACGCTGGCCCAATGGAGCCACGGCGACGCCGCCGCGCGCCTGTCGCCCGACACCGTGCATCGCTGGTTCGAACTGCAGGTGCAGCGATTGCCGCAGGCCGTGGCGCTGCGCTTCGGCGATGCCGTGTTGAGCTACGCCGAACTGAACGCCCGTGCCAACCAGCTTGCGCACCACCTGCGCCGCCACGGTGTGGGTGTCGAGACCCGCGTCGGCATCGCCATGGAGCGCTCCGTCGAACTCGTGGTCAGCCTGCTGGCCGTGATGAAAGCGGGCGGCGCCTATGTGCCCATCGATCCCGACCATCCCGCCGACCGCGTGGCCTATATGCTGGACGACAGTGCCGTGGCACTGGTGCTGACGCAGGCGCATTTGCGGGAGCGTCTGCCGGTGGTCGATGGCCTGCAGGTCATTGACGTGGATGGCTTGTCAGCGGCGCTGTCCGCCGAGCCTGCACACAATCCCGACATCGCGGTGCATGGCGAAAACCTCGTCTACCTGATCTACACATCGGGCTCGACGGGGCGTCCGAAGGGTGCCGGCAACCGGCATCGCGCGCTATGCAACCGGCTGGCCTGGGGCCAGCAGCATCAACCGCTGGATGGCACGGACACCGTGCTGCAGAAGACCCCGTACAGCTTCGATATCTCGTTCTGGGAGTTCTTCTGGCCGCTGACGGCTGGCGCCACGCTGGCCTTGGCGGGACCGGGCGAGCATCGCGATCCGGCCCGGCTCGTGGCGCTGATCGACCTGCATCGCGTGACGACGATCCACTTCGTGCCGTCGATGCTGCAGGCGTTCATGGCGCACGGTGCCACCGCCGCGTGCCAGCGCATCCGCCGCATCGTGTGCAGCGGCGAAGCGCTGCCGGCCGATCTCCAGGCGCGCGTGCTGCAGGCATTTCCGCAGGCCACGCTCCTGAACCTGTATGGTCCGACCGAAGCGGCCATCGAGGTCACGTACTGGGACTGCCACGACGATGGCGCGTTGACCGTGCCCATCGGCAAGCCCGTTGGCAACACGCAGGCGTGGGTGCTCGATGCCGCGCTGCGTCCCGTGCCGCAGGGCGTGGCCGGCGAGCTTCACCTCGGTGGCTTGAGTCTGGCGCGTGGCTACTGGAACCGGCCGGGCCTGACGGCCGAGCGATTTGTTGCCGATCCGCTGGATGACAGCGGTGGGCGCCTGTATCGCACGGGTGACCTCGTGCGCTGGCGTGCCGATGGCCAGATCGAATACCTGGGCCGCATCGACCATCAGGTCAAGATCCGTGGCTTCCGCATCGAACTGGGCGAGGTGGAAGCGGCACTGCTGGCGCTGCCCACCGTGCGCGAGGCCGTGGTGGTGGCGCAGGATACCGGCGCCGGGCACCGCCTGGTGGCATACGTCCAGGCCGATGCATCGGATACCGGTGATGCGGCTGCCATCAAGTCCGCCCTGGCGCAGACGCTGCCGGACTACATGGTGCCGTCGCTCGTGATGATGCTGGCGCGTATGCCGCTCAACGCCAACGGCAAGATCGACCGCAAGGCGCTGCCCGCGCCCGAAGCCGCAAGTCCGCGCGCGTTCGAAGCGCCGGTTGGGGAACTGGCGCAGGCGCTGGCCGCAATCTGGGCCGAGGTGCTGCACCTGGAGCGCGTCGGCCAGCAAGACAACTTCTTCGATATCGGCGGTCACTCGCTGCTGCTGATCCGCGTACACCGGCTGATGGAAGAACGGCTGACGACCAGGGTGCCGCTGGTGGATCTCTTCCAGTATCCAACCATCGACGCCTTGCGGCGCCACCTGGAAGCCGGCACGACAGCGCCCGTGGTGGACACGCGCCAACGGGCGCAGGACCAGCGGGCCGCGCGCCTACGCCGGGGCCGTACCGAGGCGGGAGTGAACTGATGCCGGTGTACGAAACGCCCACCCATCTGACCGGGATCGAGATTGCCATCGTGGGCATGGCGGGCCGGTTCCCCGATGCGCCGGACGTGGACGCGTTCTGGCGCAATATCTGCAACGGTGTCGAGTCGGTGTCGACGCTTTCCGACGCGGAACTTGCGGCAGCCGGTGTGCCACCCGAGCGAATCGCCGACCCCGCCTACGTCAAGGCTGGTGTCCGCTTCGAAGGGTTCGACCGCTTCGACGCGGCGTTCTTCGGCTACGCGCCGCGCGAGGCCCAGTATCTCGATCCGCAGCAGCGCATTTTCCTGGAGTGCGCATGGCATGCGATGGAGCACGCGGGCTATGACGTGGCGCGGTTGCAGGCGGCCGTGGGCGTCTATGCCGGCGCCGGCGCGAACCTGTATCTCATGAAGCATCTGCTGCCGCAGCGCGCGCTTGGTACGGATGCCGGCATTGCCGAACTGATCGGACTCATGAATGGCAACGCCAGCGATGCCCTGAGCACGCGCGTGGCGTACAAGCTGAATCTGCGCGGTCCGGCGCTGACGGTGCAGACGGCGTGCTCGACGTCGCTTGTGGCCGTGCATCAGGCATGCCAGGCGCTGCTGGCGCGCGAATGCGATATGGCACTGGCCGGAGGGGTCTGGCTGAACCTGCTGCAAGCGCAGGGCTATGCTTATCAGGCAGGCGCGATCCTGTCCTCGGACGGGCATTGCCGGGCGTTCGATGCACGCGCCGATGGCACGGTACTGGGCAGCGGTGCCGGTGTCGTGGCATTGAAGCGGCTGGAACAGGCGCTGGACGATGGCGACACGATCCACGCCATCATCAAGGCCACGGCGCTCAACAACGATGGCGCCAACAAGGTGGGCTATACCGCGCCGAGCGTCGCGGGGCAGGCCGATGCCATCGGGCTGGCCCAGATGCTGGCCGATGTCTCGCCTGACTCCATTGGCTACGTCGAAGCGCATGGCACGGGCACCACGCTTGGCGATCCCATCGAAATCGCGGCACTGACCCAGGCGTTCCGCGAAGGCACGCAGCGGCGCGGCTTCTGTGCCATTGGCTCGGTCAAGACCAATATCGGCCATCTCGATGCGGCGGCTGGCGTGGCGGGCCTTATCAAGGCCGTGATGGCGCTGCGCCATCGCACCTTGCCGCCGAGCCTGCATTTCGAGACACCGAATCCGGGCATCGATTTCGCGTCCGGTCCTTTCTTCGTCAACACGCGCGCCACGCACTGGAGCGCCGGCCCGGTGCCGCGCCGCGCGGGCGTGAGTTCGTTCGGCATGGGCGGCACGAACGCGCACGCCGTGCTGGAGGAAGCACCGGCACTGCGTCCTGCCGGCACGCCGAGTGAAGGCGCCCAACTGCTGCTGCTGTCGGCGCGCAGCGAATCCGCACTGGCGAATGCCACCCACGCGCTGGCGCATCACCTTGACCACCAGCCGGACCTGCAGCTTGCCGATGTAGCCCACACGCTCGCGATGGGCCGCAAGCCGTTTGCCCATCGCGCCGTGGTGATCGCCAGCGATCTGGCGCAGGCGGCGCAGGCGCTGCACGCGCGCAGCGCGACACACCTCGTCAGCGGCGCGGCTGCCGATGAACCGCCTTCGGTCGCCTTCCTGTTCCCGGGGCAAGGGGCGCAACACGTGGGCATGGCTCGCGCGCTGTACGACACAGCGCCGCTATTCCGTTCGACGGTGGATGCATGCTGCGAGCGCCTGCGCGAGCCGCTCGGCACCGATCTGCGGCAATGGATCTGGCCGGAAGACACGAGCGCCAGCCCCGACGCCAGCGCAAAGGCAGGCGCGGAACTGTCGCGTACCGCGCTGACGCAGCCCGCGCTGTTCGTCATCGAGTACGCCCTGGCGAAACTGTGGATGTCGTGGGGCGTCCAGCCCGCCGCAATGATCGGGCATAGCATTGGCGAGTACGTTGCCGCGTGCCTGGCGGGCGTCTTCACGCTCGACGACGCACTGGCGCTGGTGGCCGCACGTGGCCGCCTGATGCAGTCGACGCCACCCGGCGCGATGCTGGCCGTGGGTCTCCCGGAAAGCGCATTGACACCGTGGATCGAGGCCGGCTGCGATCTGGCAGCGGTCAATGCGCCGGAACTGTGTGTGCTGGCCGGCACCGTGGACGCTATCGGCAAGGCTGAACAGGCATTGCTGGCGCAGGGTGCGGTAGTCCGGCGCCTGCATGTCTCGCACGCGTTTCACTCTGCGCTGCTCGATCCGGTGATCGCGGAATTCGAGGCCGTCGTGGGCCGCCTGACGTTGCGCGCGCCGTCGATTCCCTATGTGTCCAACGTGACCGGCGACTGGATCACCGCCGCGCAGGCATGCGATCCGCGCTACTGGGCAGAGCATCTGCGCGGCACGGTGCGCTTCGCGGCGGGGCTGGGGCGTCTGCTGGAACGGGCCGATTGCATTGCGCTCGAAGTGGGTCCTGGCGATACGCTGACGTCGCTGGTCAAGCGTCATCCGCTGGCAGAAGGGCGCATGGCGCTCTCCACGCTGCCCCATGCCCGGCGCGAAGACCTGCAGGCGCTGCAGCACCTGCGCTGCCTTGGGCAACTGTGGACTGCCGGCGTCGATATCGATGTGGCACTTGCCGAGCGGATCGGTCCGGCACGCCGCCGTATTCCGCTGCCCGGCTATCCGTTCGAGCATCGATCGTTCTGGGTCGACGCCCCCGCCGTGGCGGACAAGGCGCCCGGGATCGCGTCCGGTCCGTGCGGAATCGATGACTGGTTCCACGTGCCCACCTGGCAGCGCGTGACGTTGCCCGCTGCATCCTCGGCACAGGAAGGCTGCACAGTGGTGCTGGGCGGGTCAGGCAGTGTCGATGATCGTGTGCTGCAGCGGCTGGCCGGTATGGGCACCGTGGCGAGCATCGCGGCGGGTGCCACCTACGCCCGACTGGACGCTCACCACCACGTCGCGCCGCCCGCCGATGCCGAGGCACTGGCCGATGCGTTGCGCGCGATTGGCCGCGAGGTGGGCGCAATTGCGCGGATTTGCTGTTTGTGGACGCTCGATAGCGCCCATGGCATGACGAGCCTCGTCGCCCTTGCGCGTGCCATCGAGGCAGCGCCGGCATCCCGTGCACCGGGCCGGCTCGTCCTGCAGATCGTCACGCAGGGACTGGCCGATGTCACGGGCACCGAGCCCCTCGATCCGGACCGTGCGCTGCTGCTCGGCCCCGCGTTGGTGATGCCGCAGGAACTGCAGGACGTGGTGTGCGGCGTCGTCGATATCGAGGTGCCCGCGTCCGGCAGCTTCGCCGAAACGCGCCTCGTCACGCAGCTTTGCGACGCGCTGCACGATGCCGAGCCGTTGCCGATGAGCGCCTATCGCGGGCCGCATCGTTGGGTGCGCGGCTACGAAGCGCTGCGCCATGCGCCGGATTCCCCGGTGTGTCTGCGGAAGGGCGGGACGTACCTGATCACGGGTGGGCTTGGCGGTGTGGGCCTGACGCTTGCGCGTTATCTTGCCGAGCACTGGCAGGCGCGCCTTGTGTTGCTGCAGCGCTCGGCATTGCCGCCGCGTACGGACTGGGCCGCGCGCATCGCCGATGCCTCCCAGCCACAGGCGCTGCGCGAGCGGCTGGCCGCACTGCAGTCCCTCGCATCGCTCGGCGCCGAGGTCATGACGCTGACCGCCGATGTGACGGACGCCACGGCCATGCGAGTCGCGGTGTCCGAAGCACGGCAGATGTTCGGCACGCTGCATGGCGTGATCCACGCCGCTGGCGCGTCCGCCGACGCGTACCTTTCGCAGTGGAACGCGGAACAGTCCGCGCGGGTGCTGGCGCCAAAGGTTGACGGCGCGCGTCACCTGCTGGCCGCGCTGCAAGGCCAGCAGCCCGACTTCGTATTGCTGTGTTCGTCGCTGGCGAGCATCGCCGGTGGCATTGGCCGCGCCGACTATGCCGCGGCCAATGCCTGGCTCGATGCGCGCGCCACGGCGGCACTGCGCGACGCGTCGTTTCCTGTCATCGCCGTCAACTGGGACGGCTGGCGCGATGTGGGCATGGCGGCGGCCATGGCGCTTCCCGAAGGCGTCGGCATCCCGGCAGTACAGGGCGGTGCCGCGCTGGAACGCGTGCTGTCCGGTCCGCCTCGTGCGCAGGTGCTTGTCGTCACCACCGATCTGACGCAGCGTCTGCGCGGCGTCGATCTCGCGATGTTCGACACGCTCGACACCCTCGGCGCCAGCCGCTCCAGCCGGCCGCAGCATCCGCGCCCGGCACTCGGCGTGCCATACGTGGCGGCGGAGGACGATCTGTCGCAGGGGCTGGCGGCGCTGTTCGGCGAACTGGTGGGTGTGGCGCCCGTAGGTATCCACGACAACCTGTTCGAACTGGGCGGCGATTCCCTGCTGGCCATCCAGTTGCTGGCCCGCGTGCGTGCGGCCTGGGGCGTCTCCGTGCGACCCGTCGACTTCTTCAAGACCCCCACGGTGGAGGCGCTTGCGGTGCTGGTGGAACTGCTGCTGATCGAACAGATCGCGCAGGACGACACCCCGGACACCGCCGCCACGCTCCCCGTCTGACCCTAGCGAAATCGTTCGATGCAAGATATTTCTGCTCGCCGCGCCAGCCTCAATCCGGCGCAACTGGCCCTGCTGCGCCAGCGCCTGCGCGGGGGGGCTGCCGCTGGCGCCGCTACGCAGGCGGCCACCGACCGTATCGTGCGGCGCGCGTCCGATGGCCCGGCACGGTTGTCGTTTGCGCAGCAACGGCTGTGGGTGCTGTCGAAGATCGATCCCGCCAGCACCGCCTATCATCTCTGCGGCGGCTTGCGGCTGCAGGGCACGCTCGACGTGTCTGCCCTGCGGCATGCCCTGGCGGTGCTCGTGGGGCGGCACGCGGCACTGCGCACGGTGTTTCGCACCAATGAAGCTGGCGAGGCCGAACAATGCGTGCAGCCCACCGCTGACATCGTGCTGGAAGTGGTGGACCATGCGGCATCGCACGGCGCCATCCGTCGCCTGTGCGATACGCCGTTCGATCTGGAGCGTGGCCCGCTCATGCGTGTGGCGCTGTGCCAGCGCGCGGCCAACGATGCCGAGCTGGTGGTGGTGATGCACCACATCGTGTCGGACGCCGTCTCGACGCAGGTGATCCTGGCGGATCTGTCGCGCGCCTATCGCGCTCACGTGGCCGGGCGTGTCGAGGCACTGCCGCCGCCCGGCATCGACTATGCCGATTTCGCCGCGTGGCAGCGTGACTGGCTCAAGGACGGCGAACAGGCGCGTCAACTCGGTTACTGGCGCACGCAGCTTGGCGATGCGCATCCGGTGCTGTCGCTGCAGACGGACCGGCCCCGTCTGGCATCGGCGGGCTATCACGCTGCGGCGCATGTCTTTGCTGTGCCGCCCGCGCTGCTGGCCCAGTTGCGCCAGCGCGCGCAGGCGGCCGACAGCACGTTGTTCTCGGTGCTGCTCGCTGCCTTTCACGCGCTGCTGCACCGTTACGCCGATCTGCCGGTGATCCGGACCGGCGTGCCGTTTGCCAACCGCAATCGCGCGGAAACCGCTGGTGTCGTGGGCTTCTTCATCAACACGGTGGTGCTGCAATCGCGCATGGCCGCGCGCGTGACGCTGGGGCAGGTGCTGCACCACATCCACGCCGCAGCGCTCGACGCCCAGGCAAACCAGGACCTGCCGTTCGAGCAACTGGTGGAGGCGTTGCAGCCGGAACGCACGCCCGGCCACCATCCGCTGTTTCAGGCGATGTTCAACCACGTGCGGCGCGATGACAGCGCGTTGTCCGGCTGGCCCCGCCTGGCCGTTTCGCGCATCGACCTGCCGCATGGCAATGCCCAGTTCGAACTGATGCTGGAGTCCATCGAACACGACGACGGCACGCTGCAACTGACGCTGCGCTAC
>NZ_JBDKXK010000021.1:0-128713 GCF_039710735.1 Cupriavidus sp. DL-D2
GTTTGCAGCGCGGTTTGTGTTGCGAGGGGGCGAATATTAGATGCGTTCCGGAGATTGCGCAAGCCCTTGTTCGCAAAAAATTTAACTGACATGAAAAGATGTTTATGAGGCACTCGCAAGCCTGTATTTGCACATGCTGTATAGAATCATCTGTCCGGCCTGGGCTGCAGGCTACCTACAGAGGAAGACTCCATGACAATCGAAGCGACCTGGCGGGCCGATTCCGGCTCTAGTGTTTGTGACCTGGCCAATGGCCATGCGCGCTGGCAAGCCGACCTGGATGCCCCGATGGGGAATCCGGAGATTCCGAATCCGCACGACCTCCTCGATTCGGCATTGGCTGCCTGCACGACACTCACCGTTCAGATCTATGCGAAGCGCAAAGGCTACGCCGTCGAGGGTGTGCGGGTGACGGTAAAGCATGAGGAAACGCCGGGGTCGTACAAGCTGGTCCGTACTGTGGAACTCCAGGGTGACTTGCCCTCCGACGTGCGGGAGGATCTCCTTCGGGTAGCCAACAAGTGCCCGGTGCACAAGGCGCTGTCTGCAACGATCACTATCGAGACCACGTTGGAAGGTTGAACTGCAAAGATCTCGATTGACGCCTCAAATGATAATGGTTATCATTTTGTTTCTCCGGTTTTGACACGACCAGAGTCAGCAAATGGGTTACCGGACACTTATGTGTCCGGCCTTTTTTCCTCCAGACCCAAACCTTGGCGCGCAGTTCTTGCACGTCATCTTCCTGCCCTGAACCCTCAGCAAGATGAACCATCCTTAAGCGATGGCCTGTAAGCGCTTTGGCGAAATTCCATCGCCTGTGTTCGATGTCCCACGAATCCGTCGATTCCAGGCGACCGATAGATCGCTCGCATGTTTTGTCGCCGGGTAGCCGAGGCTTAAGATGAACCCAAACGAAAAGATTGGCGTGACGCGACAGGGAAGCATCGAGGGCGGGGAAATCTTGGCGAATTACATGGAAGAGTATTGTTCGCGCATCCGACGCGACGGGGTGCGCGGCATTGGGTCGAAGCCGGTCGTTGTCGATCAGGATGGGACGTATGTCATGACTTACGTCCCATCCGAGCATCGTAACGACGAGGCACGGTTGATCCTGGTAAGCACGACGCCAGGCCACACCCATGTGCGGCTGGCAGCAACCGTCACCGAGGAGTTACTCCGGCTTCATACACCGGGGCGCGTCATCCAACGCGAACACAAGCGCCGCGTGGAACTTGGGGGCAGGATGGTCAGACCCAACCTGATCCGCATGCTCGATCATTTCCGGGTGCCCGACCTGATTGCGCAATCCAGCGCGGAATCGCTCTGGAAAGAGGCTTTTCCCAGCCTCCAGCCCCTCGCCGTCCTCCCGTACGCCACCACACGTCGCGGCCTGACGTTCGACGGCGCGCTCGACGACATCCTGGACACGCCCATGCTTCGTCTCGTCTTCGAACGCCTGTTCCTGGACCGGCTCGGACAGTTGCGCGACAACGCCCTCTATATAGGACTTGGCCGCACGGCATGGTCGGCGCTGCAGCATTCCGTGTCCCTCGGGTTGATCGGCCGCGAGCAACTTCTGGGGATGATGCCCGTGCCTACCCGCGCCGGCAGCATGGTGCGTTATTTCCTCCGCGAGATGACAGAAGCCGACCTGTCGCCTAACGATCCTGTGCGACATCGCATTGGATGGCTGGACGCCGCGCATGCAGAGATGGAGGCAGGCGTGCGTCGGATCCGGGCCGCAGCCGCGCCAGCCAGCCAACCCGATCGATTGATCGCCTGATCGAAGTGTGGCATCCCCCACTACGGTAGGGGTCAACAGTCTTCAGAAGTGCCGATAACACTCCTTGAGGAATCTGACCTCCTCGCATTCCCGATTCGCGACCCCCGTGTGCATACGGTGGGTCGCAATTTTTTTGCCCAGATGACGTGAAGATTCGATCTGGCTCAGAAATCGGTCAAGTGGGGAAATTTCCGCCAGCAATTGCAGAATCGTCGCATTTTCTGCGGCGCGCGCACTCCTATACTGCCTCGTCTGTGAAACGCCCTCGCCACGGTGTGGCAATGCGAACGAGGCATGACAACCATTTTGATCGTTGACGATCACCCCGCCCTGCGGATGGCCCTCCGCGCCCATCTGTCCCAACTGACAGGCGTCAAGCGAATGTACGAAGCCGACAATGGACAGGCGGCTGTCGATTCCGTTCGCCAACACAAACCAGACCTCGTCGTGCTGGATCTCGATATCCCGAGAATGAGCGGACTCGACGCAATGCCGCGCATGCTGGCCGTGCACCCCCAAGTGCGCGTGCTGGTACTCACCGCCCAGGATCCGATACCGTTTGCCACGCGTGCGCGACATGCCGGCGCTCAGGGCTTCGTCAGCAAAACAGAAGACATGGAGGCCATCGCCCGTTGCGTCGAGACCGTACGTAGCGGCTTCACGGTGTTCCCCACCAGCGATCCCTGTGACATATCGTATGAAGGGCGGATCGTCACGGACGACGAAGGCCTCCGCAAGCTTTCCGACAAGGAAATGAAAATCTTGCGCATGCTCTCGCGCGGGATGAGCAACAAGGCGATTGGCAACGCCCTCTTCATCAGCAACAAGACCGTCAGCAGCTACAAGAGCCAGATCATGGACAAACTCGGCGCCGAATCCCTGGTCGACCTCGTCGACTTTGCACGCCGCTGCCGACTGACTCCATGACATCCGTCGGTGCCCGGCACCGATTGCCTCCCGACGAGCGCGACATCATCGGCGCCGCAGTGGCCCATGCAGCGCGACAAGACCCCACGATGCAGGCGATGCTGGTGGCGCGGCTGATCGAAACCAATGCGACCGATCTGCAAGATCTGCGGCACGCGGTAACCCGGCGCGACTGGCCCGGTGTGCGCCGCACGGTCCACCGGATCAAGGGAGCCGCCGCGCTGGCACGCTGCGCATCGGTGATCGCCGCCGGCAAGTCTATCGAATCCGCTGCGGGGCAAGGCAACGCTGCGGTGGTCAACACACTGTTGCCGCGTTACGTCGCCATCTTGGGCGCGTTCAATGACACACTGGCGGCGTTGGAGTCGAATGGCCTGTCCCAAATGGTGGAGACAGGGACCATGAGGATGCCATTCGACGCATTTGACGTACGCCAGCCCGAATTGCCGATGCAGACGGCCCGCCGCGCTGGCACACTATCATCCGGAACCGACGGCGCCCCCCGGATTTCAATCGCCGCCGGCCAAGACTAATTTGGCGGAGACATGTCGTGGGTGATTTGCAGTCCTTGCTCGATGGCCACGGGCTGACGCTGGTATTCCTGAGCGTGCTGGCCGAGCAGGCGGGGCTTCCAGTGCCCGCCTATCCGATGCTGTTCGTGGCTGGCGCCCTGTCCATGCAGGAGACCGGGCCGTCAATCGGCGCCGTGCTGTTTGCCGTGGTCGCCGCATGCCTGATCGCCGACACCGCCTGGTATTTCGCTGGCAAGCGCCTGGGGCAGCCGATGCTCCGCACGATCTGCCGCGTATCGATCTCGCCGGACACATGCATCCGCCAGACACAATCCCTCTATATTCGTGTGGGGCCGCGCTCTCTGGTCTTTGCGAAGCTGCTCCCCGGTGCCGGCGCACTCTCCACGGCCATGGCGGGCATGACCGCCACGCCCTTCCTGACATTCCTGTTCTACGATGCGCTCGGTGCGCTGGTCTGGGCGGGCGGTGCGCTGCTGGCCGGCGTGGTATTCAGCGATTTCGTCGATGACATCCTCGCCGCCTTCAGCGCCTACGGCCATATCGCATTCATGGTCATTGTGGGCGCGTTCGCATTGTTCATCGCCTGGCGCTTCTGGCAGCGCTGGCGCCTACTGCGCCGCACGGGACGGATTCCCCGCATGACCGTGATGGAACTCGAGCAGCGGCGGCGAGAGAGCGAGCGCGGCCTGGTGGTGCTCGATGTCCGGGCCAATGGCGTCGCGCCAATCGAGCGCATTCCCGGTGCCATGGTCATGGAGTTGCACGCGCCCATCGACACGCTGGCGAACCAGCGCAACGACAGCGATTTCGTGGTGTACTGCGCCTGTCCCAACGAGATGTCCGCTGCCGTGCTGGCGGAGCGGCTGCGTGCGGCGGGTTATCCCAACACGTGGGCACTCGCGGGAGGATTCGACGAGTGGAAGCGTCTGCAAACCCCGCTTGGGGCTACGTCCGTCGAACCGGATGCCGCGCCTCGGCCGGCTGGTCACTAGCTTACACAAGGCACCGCATGCCCGCCGTCGTGATTCCCCACAGGCGGCAGGGCTTCTATCTGGCGGCCAGCAGGATCTGGCCGGGGTGACTACCATAGCCCGTCCCCCGAATTGAACGCGTGCGGCCCGAGCCGCCCGCGGCACGCCATGCTTCCCTATTCCCTGCTTGACCTTTCGCCCATTGCGGAAGGCAGTGACGCCGCGCAGGCCATGCGCAACTCCCTCGACCTCGCCCAACATGCGGAGCGGCTCGGCTATCGCCGCTTCTGGCTGGCGGAGCACCACAACATGCCCGGCATCGCCAGCGCCGCCACGGCGGTGCTGCTGGGCTTCGTGGCGCAGGGCACCTCGACGATCCGCGTGGGGTCGGGCGGCATCATGCTGCCCAACCACTCGCCGCTGGTGGTAGCCGAACAATTTGGCACGCTCGCCGCGCTGTACCCCGGCCGTATAGACCTGGGGCTGGGCCGCGCACCCGGCACCGATCAGGCGACGGCGCGTGCGCTGCGGCGCCATCTCGGCCACGACACTGCCGACTCCTTTCCGCAGGATGTGGAGGAACTTCAAGCCTACTTCGACGAAGTGAGGCCAGGCCAGCGGGTACGCGCCGTGCCGGGTGCCGGACTCAAAGTGCCACTGTGGCTGCTCGGCTCCAGCCTGTTCAGCGCGCAACTGTCGGCCGCGATGGGATTGCCGTTTGCGTTTGCCTCGCACTTCGCGCCGGGTTTCATGCGCCAGGCCGTCGATCTATACCGGCGCACGTTCCGCCCTTCCGAACAGCTCGACCGTCCGCACGTGATGCTGGGGTTGAACGTGTTCGCCGCCGAGACCGATGACGCGGCGCGCCGCCTGTTCAGTTCGCTGCAACAGCAATTCCTGGCGCTGGTGCGCGGCACCCCCGGGCAACTGAAGGCGCCGGTCGATGACATCAGCCGCCTCTGGGATGCCAGCGAGGCCGATCACATCAACCGTTCGCTGTCTTGCTCGGTCGTGGGCTGCCGTGCAGGCGGGCATCCAGCGCTTTGTCGACGACCTGCGGCCCGACGAACTGATGCTGACCGGTCAGATCTACGACCATCGGGCTCGGCTACGCTCGTTCGAGATTGCTGCCGAGGCGATTCGCGCCTTGAAGCTGGGTTCGACGATCTAATCACGCAACAACAAAAAAAGCCGCGGGAATTCCGCGGCTTTTTTTCTTCGAAGATCGGAAATCCGTCACACGTGCGCGAGACGGAACGTCGATACGGCGCGCAGCATCGACTCTGCCTGCTCTGCCAGGGACTGGGCTGCCGCAGCGGCTTCCTCCACCAGCGCCGCGTTCTGCTGGGTGACCGAATCCATCTGCGTGACGGCTTGGCCAACCTGCTCGATGCCGGTGCTTTGTTCGGCGGAAGCCGCGCTGATCTCGCCCATGATGTCGGTCACGCGCTTCACCGCCTGCACAATTTCTTCCATCGTCGTGCCGGCCTGGCCCACCAGCGTCGCGCCGGTATCCACCTGCGCCACCGAGTTGTCGATCAGCGTCTTGATCTCCTTGGCCGCGTTGGCGCTGCGTTGTGCCAGGCTGCGCACCTCGCCGGCCACCACTGCAAAGCCACGGCCCTGCTCGCCGGCGCGTGCCGCTTCCACCGCAGCGTTCAGCGCCAGGATGTTGGTCTGGAACGCAATGCCCTCGATCACGCCAATGATGTCGACGATCTTGCGCGAGGCGCCGTTGATCTCGCCCATCGTCGTCACGACCTCGCTGACCACGCGTCCACCACGGTTGGCAATCTCGGAGGCATTGACGGCGAGCGCGCTTGCCTGACGTGCGTTGTCGGCATTCTGGCGCACGATACCGGTCAGTTCTTCCATGCTCGAAGCGGTCTGCTCCAGTGCCGAAGCTTGTTCCTCGGTCCGTTGCGACAGGTCATGGTTGCCCGCCGAAATCTGGTTAGTCGCCGTGGCGATGGAACCCGCCGCGCCGCGGATATCGCCCATCGTCGCGGCCAGGCGCTGCTGCATCGCCTGCATGGCCGCCAGCACGCTGTGCTGGTCGTTGGCGCGCACTTGCACCGGCACGGTCAGGTCGCCGCCCGCGATGCGCGTCACGGCTTCCACCGCGTAGGCCGGCTCGCCGCCCAGGCTACGCTTCACGGTACGCATGATCACGCCCATTACGCCGGCAATCAGTGCGCCAATCAGCAGCGTACTCAGCAGCGCGTTGATCAGATTGGCACGGAAGGCGTCCTCGATGTCGATCAGGAACACGCCGGTGGCCACGAACCAGTCCCAGTCCGGCACGTAGCGGCCATAGGTCAGCTTGCGCTGCGGGTTCTCGGTGCCAGGCAGCCGGCCGCGATACATGGAGAAGCCGGCGTCGTCGCCAGTGGTACGGCGCGCGCCTTCCAGGATGGCGCGGTAGACATAGACGCCATCGGGGTCCTTGAAGTCGCCAACCATATTGCCTTCGGTCTGCGGCAGGCCGGGGTTCAGAATGACCTGCGGCTTGGAATCGACGATGAACAGATAGCCGTTCTGGCCAAAGCGCATGGCACGCAGCGCATCCTTGGCGGCCTTCTGTGCGTCTTCCTTCGACATCGTGCCCTTGGCCGCGCGCTCGGCGAACAGCTTGACGATGCCTTCGCCTGTCTGCACCAGCGACTTCAGCCCCTCGCGGCGTTCGGCCATCATGACCGATTTGGCGTGAAAGGCGTTCCAGGTGCCAAGCGCGAGCAGCAGCACCCACATGACGGCAAGCGCCGCCCAGAGTTTGGAGTTGAGCGTGAGACGGTTCATGATCCGACAGGCAGAAGTATTCAAGGAACGCGCGAACAGCCGCGCAGAGGTCCTCAGGGATAACGGTCACCCCTGCCTGTTTTTTTAGCACCAACGTGGCGCACGCCCCGTTAGCCGTGGAAAAATGCACCATCCGCCGCGTGCGCATCACTGGCGGCAACCTGCCTGCGAGGAAGCGACATGAACATCGCGCCGACACCCCGGACTTTCTCCTTCATCGATCCCGACCCTGCCGAGGCCGACCCGGTACAGGGCGAACTGTCCCTGCTCGACCACGCGGCACGGAAAGGCCCCGTGGCACAGCTTTGGGAGGCGCCACTGTCCTTGGTCATTCCACGCAGTTACCTGCGCCAGCCCGGCATCGAAGCCGCTCGAGCCGACTTCGCGGCAAAGGGATGCCCAGTCTGGCTGCGCATGTCGGGCGGCGGACTCGTGCCGCAGGGTCCGGGCATCCTCAATGTCAGCCTGGCCTACGCGCTCCCACGCGGCGCAGCCTCATGGATGGAGCCCGTCTACCTGCATCTGTGCGAGGTCATTGCGGCCGGCTTGCGCGAACTCGGCGTGGAGACGCACTGGCAAGCCGTGGAAGGATCGTTCTGCGACGGCCGCTACAACCTCGCCTGGGGTCCGGGCGACCGCGCGCGAAAGATCGCCGGCACCGCTCAGTACTGGCGGCGCGCACCTGCCGACGCGCAGTCGCCGGATGGGCAGCGGCACCTGGTGCTCGCCCACGCCATCCTGCTGGTGGATGCTGACCCGGAGGAGATCAACGCGCGCGCCAATGCGTTCGAAGCAGCCATCCAGAGCGGGCGCCACTACGATCCCGCAAAGGTGGTAAGCGTGAGGGAGGCAAGCGGTGCGGAGGCCGGCGGCCTGACGACCCGTGTGTCGGCCGCGATCCAGGCTGCAATCCTCTCGACGCCGGTGCCGGGGCACTAGCAGCTTCGCTATTTGGCAGCGCCGAACTTGATGTCGCCGTACCACGCGCGAGCGGTGGCGCCAGTGTTGTCCGTATCGGTCAGGATGCCGTAGGCGGTCAGCTTGCCCGGCACCTCCTTGAAGACCTTCTGGAAATCGCTCGCCACATTGCGGCGCACGGTTTGCCATTTGCCAGCCTCACCGCCCACCACGATCATCTGCACGCGGCTGGTGTGTGGATTGGCGATGACGGTACCTACCGGTGCGCTGTTGGTCCAGATATACATCAGCGTGGCGTAGGGCAACTTGTCTCCCGCCGCGCTGGCCGCGAGCATTTCGGCACGATCACCAATCGACAGCTTGTTGCTCGCGCCATCGAAGAAGAACACGAGGCGCGCGGGCGCATCCTCGCGATCGCCCACACTGTTATCTGCATTCGGGATCGGTCCCGCCACCTTCCAGCGCCAACTGACCACCGGGGTCCTGGCAAGGTCCACATCGCCTTCATGCACCAGGCCGGAGGCCGAGCCGCTGGCGTCGGCCTGCAGCACCGTGGTACCTTGCTCGGCCACCAGCGCGTAACGCGTAAGCTTCTTCCCAGACACCACGGGCTTGTTCTGCCAGCCATCCGGCAGCGACGCGCCCGGCTTGACGGCGGAAAACGCCGCCCCGGGTTCGGCACCCTGCGCCAGCGCGCCGCAGGTCAATGTCAGGGGAACCAGTAGCAGGCTCGAGGCCAGGGTGCGGAACGTGGGCATGGTCTTCTTGTTGTAAGCGGTTCAAGAGATTTCATCATTCTAGAAACGAGACCCGCAGTCTGCCGTGAGGCGCTGGCTGAATGGCAGATCGGACGGGCGCTGACAAACTCTTGCGGGGAACAGGCGGATGGCGGAACTGCTGCTCGGGGCGATTGGCTGGATCTTCGTGGAACTGATTGTTTCCACCGTGTTCTATGGAATCGGCTGGGTTGTCATCAGCATCGTCACATTCGGCAAGCATCCCGGGCCGTGGCGAGGGCTGGAGAACCTGGTCGGTGTTCAGCTAGTGGCCTTTGTCGGATTGCTGACCACCGTGGTAACTATCGCTTCCTATTTCACTTTCGTGCGCTAAGCATCACCCATTGAGCCGCCCCTACATAGTTTTCCTGCTCACCGCCGTGCTGACGTTGGCCGGCTGCGCCCTGGGTCCCGTGACGCCGCTCGCGCCCGACACCGCCGCGAAGCTCGCACCTGTGCGATTCCTGCTGACGTTCGACGATGGCCCAGATACCGGCCCCTATGGCGGCACGCCGTTCATCCTCAGGCAGTTGGCGGACAACCCGGTCACACCAGGCATCAAGGCGCTCTTTTTCGTCCAGACCGAGCACCCCTTGCGTGGCGGCGGCCCGGAAGGACGCGTCCAGATGCACGATACTTGCGCACAGGGACAACTGATGGCCGTACACAGCGGCATGGTCGAAGGCCATACCTCGCACACCCGCCTGCCGTCCGACGTACTGGCCGCCTCGCTGCGCCGGGGGGCCGCCGATATCGCCCTGCAATGCGGCACGGCGTTGCCTGTGGTGCGGCCGCCCACATGGCGCCACGACACGCGCACGATGGATGTCTATCATCAGGTTGGCATGGAAATGATGATGGCCGACGCCAACGCGCGCGACGGCAAGATCTATGGCTGGAATATCAGCCTGCGCCGACGCCCGCACATGCGCCACGAACTGGAACGCGTGGGCCAGGCCATGGTGGCGCAGCGGCTGCAGCCGGTGGAAGGCGTGACACCGATCATCGTCGCCTTCCACGATCCGAACGGTTTCACAGCCATGCACATGACCGACTACCTGCAGATCCTGGTGGATACGGCACGCGACAACGGCTTGCCATTGGCCGACCCGCCGTTCTATACCGATACACAGGCGGCCGGGCGCGCGGCGCTGGCACGTGCCCGGGCCGGCGTCTACGCACGCGAAAGCTGGCCCTGAACGACGATCGTTCTCCTGCGAAGCCATATGCAGCGCGGGGAAATACGGAAGATTGGCGAAAGTGCTACGCTTTACGCCCCGTGGTGCCCTAACCAGGAGAATCACCGTGCCCCGCAAGACCCCCATCGAACGCTATCGGAATATCGGCATCAGCGCGCATATCGACGCTGGCAAGACCACGACCACCGAGCGCATCCTGTTCTACACCGGCGTGAACCACAAGCTGGGCGAGGTGCACGACGGCGCAGCCACCATGGACTGGATGGAACAGGAGCAGGAGCGCGGCATCACGATCACGTCCGCCGCCACCACTGCGTTCTGGAAGGGGATGGCCAACAACTATCCCGAGCACCGCATCAACATCATCGACACGCCGGGCCACGTCGACTTCACGATCGAAGTCGAACGGTCCATGCGCGTGCTGGACGGCGCCTGCATGGTCTACGACGCCGTAGGCGGTGTGCAGCCACAATCCGAAACCGTCTGGCGCCAGGCCAACAAGTACCGCGTGCCACGCATCGCGTTCGTCAACAAGATGGACCGCGTGGGCGCGGACTTCCTGCGCGTGCGTGAACAGATCCAGAGCCGCCTGAAAGGCAATCCCATCCCGATCCAGATTCCGGTCGGCGCCGAAGATCATTTTCTCGGCGTGGTCGATCTGGTCAAGATGCGCGCAATTGTCTGGGACGATGCGAGCCAGGGCGTGAATTTCGAATACGTGGATATTCCGGCCGATCTCAAGGACGTTGCGCAGGAATGGCACGACAAGATGATCGAGGCGGCCGCCGAAGCCAGCGAGGAACTGCTGGAGAAATACCTGGGCGGCGAGACGCTGACCGAGGACGAGATCAAGACCGCGCTGCGCAAGCGTACGGTAGCGGGCGAGATCGTGCCGATGCTGTGTGGCAGCGCGTTCAAGAACAAGGGCGTGCAGGCGATGCTCGACGCGGTGATCGACTACCTGCCGTCGCCGGTGGACGTGCCCGCCATCCTGGGCCACACCGAGGACGACAAGGAAGCGGAGCGCCATCCGAGCGATGACGAACCGTTCTCTGCACTGGCGTTCAAGATCATGACCGACCCGTTCGTGGGCCAGTTGATCTTCTTCCGCGTCTACTCGGGCGTGGTGAACTCGGGCGACACCGTCTACAACCCGGTGAAGGCCAAGCGCGAACGGCTGGGCCGCATCCTGCAGATGCACGCCAACGTGCGCAACGAGATCAAGGAAGTGCGCGCCGGTGACATCGCCGCCGCCGTGGGTCTCAAGGAAGCCACCACCGGCGACACGCTGTGCGACCCTGCCAAGGTCATCATCCTGGAGCGGATGACGTTCCCCGAGCCCGTGATTTCGCAGGCCGTGGAGCCGAAGACCAAGGCCGACCAGGAGAAGATGGGTATCGCCCTGAACCGCCTGGCGCAGGAAGATCCGTCTTTCCGTGTGGCCACCGACGAGGAATCGGGACAAACCATCATCTCGGGCATGGGCGAACTCCACCTGGAAATTCTGGTGGATCGCATGAAGCGCGAGTTCGGCGTGGAGGCATCGGTCGGCAAGCCGCAGGTAGCGTACCGCGAAACCATCAAGACCGCCGCCAAGGATGTGGAAGGCAAGTTCGTCAAGCAGTCGGGCGGGCGCGGTCAGTACGGCCACGTCGTGCTGAACGTGGAGCCGTTGCAGCAAGGCGGCGGCTATGAATTCGTCGATGCCATCAAGGGTGGCGTGGTGCCGCGCGAGTTCATTCCCGCAGTGGACAAGGGCATTCGTGAGACGCTGGAGAACGGCGTGCTGGCCGGCTACCCCGTGGTGGACGTCAAGGCCACGCTGGTCTTCGGTTCCTACCACGACGTGGACTCCAACGAAAACGCGTTCCGCATGGCTGGGTCGATGGCTTTCAAGGAAGGCATGCGCCGCGCCAAGCCGGTGCTGCTGGAGCCGATGATGGCCGTCGAGGTGGAAACGCCCGAGGAATTCACCGGCAACGTGATGGGTGACCTGTCGTCGCGCCGGGGTATCGTCCATGGGATGGAAGACATTGCCGGGGGCGGCGGCAAGATCGTGCGTGCCGAGGTGCCGCTGGCGACGATGTTCGGCTACTCCACGTCGTTGCGCTCACTGACGCAAGGCCGCGCCACGTTCACGATGGAGTTCAAGCACTACGCGGAAGCACCGGCCAACGTTGCCGAAGCCGTCATTACCGCGCGCAAGCATTGATCCCGACTGCCAGTTGCCGGGCATCGCTTGACCGCGTTCAAGCGGCGATCTGAAAATTTTCAGATCGCCGCCGACACGCTGCCGGCAGCCTGGCATGGCATGATCGTGTCGTCAGTCTTTGTTCCGTCTCCGTCCTTTTTTCGGCCAGCAAGGAGCGCATCATGATGGCATTTCTCGGCACGATTCTCGTGGGGTTGATCGTCGGACTCATCGCACGGGCCATCAAGCCCGGCGACGACAAGATGGGCTGGATCATGACCATCCTGCTCGGTGTACTCGGCGCGCTGGCGGCTGGCTACGTGGGCCGCGCGATGGGGTTCTACCAACCGGGCGAGGCCGTGGGCTGGATTGCTTCGATCATTGGCGCGCTGGTGCTGCTATTCATCTACGACGCTGTGCGGCGCAAGCGTTGATACGGCGGCTCCTGACGGGGCATTGAGCACCGTCAGGGTCGGCGCGGCCGTGTCGCGGCAGCGCAGCAGCGTGGCTTCGCTGCCCGGTGCCGCCATGGCCGTGATCTGCGGCGCCAGCGCCCGCAGTACACGCACGGCAATCGCACTCGTGAACACGTAGCGTGCCGCGTAGGGTTCTCCCACATGCACGGTCACCGTGCCGAAGTAGCGCTCCCCAATGACAAACACGAACGTCGCTGACCGGTTCACCGCGCGCGACGCAATCACGCGCCCGCCCGACCCATAGGTCTGATAACGCTGGTCGCCTGTTCCTGTCTTGCCGCCCACCGCCAGCGGCGCGCCTTGCGGCTGTCCCTTGCGATTCACGGGCACGAACGCCCCGTTGATCGACTTGGCCGTGCCCGCCTGCACCACGTCCAGCATCGACCGCCGCACAAGCACGGCGATCTCTGGCGCGACCAGCGGCTTGCCCGGTTGCGGATGCAGGCCGTAGGTGGTGGCATACGGCGTGTTGCTCGCGAAGGCCAGCGTGCGGACGGCAGACGGTTGTGCATCCACCCCATTGCCGAGGAGGATGCCAGCCAACTCGGCCAGTGCCGCGGGCCGGTCGCCCGATGCGCCCACCGCCGTGGCATACGACGGGGTCAGCGAATCGAACGGATAGCCGAGCCGCTGCCACCGCACCGCAATCTTGCCGAACGCCTCGCGCTCCAGCAGCGTGCGGATGCGCGCATCCTGACCCAGTTTGCTGCGCGTCTTGAACAGCCACGCGTACACGGTCTGGCGATCAGGCTCGCTGGCTTGCAGGATTTCCTTGAGCGTCGCATCGGGATGCTTGCCGAGGTATTCCACCATCCACAGTTCGAGCGGGTGGATGCGCGACAGGTAACCGCGATCGTTGAGACTGAACTTGTCGTGGCCGTACTTCACAAACAGGGCCTGCAAATCCTCATCCGACAACTTCGGCATCTGCTTGGGCATGCGCGCGCGCAGCGTACGGGCGAAGGTATCGAAATCCGTATCGGGACGCGCGCTGAGCAGCGTCACGGACAACCGCACCGCCGCCAGCCTTGCCGTGGGCAACTTCACGCGATCAAGCAGTGTGTCGATGCGCTGCGCGTCGGTCTTGCCCCGGTAGCGTTGCCAGAACGTGGTCATGAAGGCCGAGCCTTCCTCGTTGGCGAACTGCACAAGGTAGGCGCGGCGGCGAGGCTCGTCGCGATCCTCGAAGATCTGCGACGCATCGGGGTGCGCCTGCCAGACCTCGTAACGCACGATGTCGCGCATCATGCGGATGAACACCAGGTTGACGGAGTGCTGGAACGCCACGCGCACCGTCATCTGCCGCTCGCCTTCCCATTTCTCGAAGTTCGTGAACGCCTGCATGCCACCGCCGGTGAAGAAGGCTTCCCCGGCATTGCCCGAGTACTTGCGTTCCATCGCGGCATCGAGCACGGCCTTGCGCTCGCGCTCGGCGGGCGTCTTCGCCTTGATCAGGTAATCCACGGTCCAGCGGGTCAGCGCATCCTGGCGCGGCACCTGCAGCGCGGTCAGCTCGGCGCGGCTCGCATCCTTGTAGCGATCGTAGATCTCGTTGATGACTTCGAGGTACGTCACCATCGTGCGCAGCTTGGCCGTCGACCCCAGATTGATGCGCGCGCCATTGTTGATATCGAAAGGCTTGTCCACGTTGTCGGCCTGCACGCGCACCACGCTGGCATTGCCCGACCGTTCGAACAATGTGAAGCTGGCCACGAGCCGCGACGGGTCATCGCCATCACGCAGCAGGTTCTTGCCGTAGAGACCCATCTGCCGCGCGTCGTCCTTGTTGCGGATGCGTTGCAGCGTTTCCGTCACCACGCGCTGTGCCTCGCGATTGATCGTGCTGTCGACCGTCAGGTCGAGGCGATCCAGGTCATAGCGGCTATCGACATGGAGCAGCCGCGAGACATCGTTGCGCACCTGGTTGATGGCCTTGCGCGTGACCCATGGCTCTGGCTGCGGCCGTGGCGGCGGCGGCGCCTTGTCCAGCGATTGCGCCAGCGCCGCGTCGCGCAGTTCGGACGTGATCGCATTGGCCGAGGCCAACAGGCGCAGATAGCTGGCCGTCAGGGCATCGAGGTTTGTATCGTCGCGACGCAGATGGTACGAGGGCCGCCGCTGCGAGATGATCAGCGACAACGCGCGCTTGTACGCCTGTGCCTGGCGCGGCGTGGGGTTGCGCGGGTCCATGCTGCGCAACAGCCCGTTGATCTCGGCAAAGTCCTCGCCATACCAGACGTAGAGCGCGTCGCCCAACCCGTCGATCTCACCGTGGCCGGCCCGTGCAGACATCGGCACGGTATTGAGATAGTCGACGACGATGTTCTCGCGTGCCCGCAGCGTGTCAGGTCCATCGCGATAGGCGCGCAGTGAAGCGGAGGTCATCTGCCGCAGCTTGTCGGGAATCGACTGCGTCTTGCCTTCCGGCGAATGGCGATACTTCTCGATCTGCGTGGCCAGCGTGCTGCCGCCCGGCGTGCCGTGGCTGCGGTCCGCCAGCCTGATACCCTGGTCGAGCACGGCACGCGACAGCCGGCGCCAGTCCAGCGCCGGATTCATCATCGGGTATTCGGGATTGAGAAGGTTCTGATTCTCGACGAACAGCAGCGAGGTCACCAGCACCTTGGGGATGGCCTCGAAATCGTCATACTGCCGTTGCGGGAAGCGGTCTTGCGACATGGTCATCGCGTTGCAATCCCGCACCAGCAGGCCGGCCTGGCTCTTCTCGCGATAGGGCGGGAAGATACCTTGCTCCATCAACCGCACCATATCGGGCGACATGCGCGACTGCGAGATCGTGAGGTACCCCTCTCTCAGCAAGCGTTCGCCAAACTCGCCCAGCCGTTCATAGCCGAGCCGCAGGTCGTAGGGCCCGGAGTGGGGATAGCGGATGCTGTCGCTGGCGCCGGGCTGGATTTCATACGTCAACGTGCTGCCCAGCCGGCTCATGTAGCGAGCCTGCCATTGGGAGGTGCGAGCCTCGCTAGCGACGACGCTCACGACGATGTAAGCACCACCGCATACGACCACCGCCATCCCTGCGAGAATCCAGCCACGACGTGACACGTTTCGCATCCGGTTGCGCCGGCCCCGCCGTTTCGGCAGGCGTCGCCGACTCCAAGCCCACGTCCGGCGACCGTCATCCAACAGCCGCCGCGTGTTTTTATATTACGCGTATCGGCAGCCGTTTGTGGGGGAGAAGTTGGCTGCCGCACGCATTCAAACATACCCGCGTGGGCATCCGCGCAACAGGTGCGGCTCAGGCCGACCGGGCGTCACACTTGCGGTGTCAACACCGCGTGTAAATGTCGCACCGGTTTGTCATCGTTACGCGTCCTGCACAGGCCGGCCACCGAACGGGTAGTTCGGATCGCTATAGCCGTGCGTGGACGCATGCCCGCGCGGCACGAGGTCATCGACCATCGTCTCTTCCTGCGCCGAGATGGCCGCCCCGACTGCACCAAAATAGTCCTCGAACTGCGCCAGCGTACGCGGCCCCGCGATCACCGAGCTGATGATGGGATTCGCCAGTACCCAGGCGGTGGCGAACTGGCCTGCGCTCAGGCCGCGCGCTTCCGCATGGGCCTTCAGCGTCTGGGCGATCACCAGCGACTCCTCGCGGAATTCGGTTTCCATCATGCGACGGTCGGCACGTCCCGCGCGCGTGCCTTCGGCGGGCGCCTGGCCGGGCAAGTATTTCCCGGTGAGCACGCCGCGCGCAATCGGGCTGTAGGGCACCACGCCCAGGCCGAAATGCTGGCACGCGGGCAGGATCTCCACCTCGGGCATGCGGTTCAGCAGGTTGTAATACGGCTGGCAGGCCACCGGACGCGGCACGCCGAGCTTGTCGCACAACCCGGCGATCTCGGCGATGCGCCAGCCCCGGAAATTGGAGACGGCCCAGTAACGGATCTTGCCCGCGCGAATCAGGTCGCCCATCGCGCGCACGGGCTCCTCGAGGTTGGCGCCAGCAAAATCGCGATGCAGGTAGAGGATGTCCACATAGTCCGTGGCCAGGCGGCGCAGGCTGTCTTCCACTTCGCGCATGATCCACGTGCGCGAGTAGTGCTGCTGGTTCGGCCCCTTGCCCATGACGTTGCCCAGCTTGGTGGCCAACACCCAGTCGGCCCGGTCGCCCTTCAGCAAGCGGCCCACCATCTCCTCGGAGGCGCCTTTTGTGTAGACATCCGCCGTGTCGATGAAGTTGACGCCGTGCGCGCGGGCGCTATCGACGATGCGGCCGGCTTCGGCATCATCGGTCTGGTCCCCGAACATCATCGTGCCCAGGCACAGGGTGGAGACGTTCAGGTTGCTGGCGCCGAGGCGGCGGTACTGCATCGCGAAATCTGGCATGGTGATCCCCGTTTGACTGAGCCAGCATTGTGCCGCGATGCGGCGATGCGTGCTGGCACGCCACTGGCTTGCGCAGGACGAAAAAAAACCGGCACGATCGCTCGTGCCGGTTTCTTGTTTCAGGCCGATGCCGCTCAGTCTTCGAGCTTCGGCAGCGCGGCGCTGGTCTGCGTCGACAGCAGGCCGGTCTTGGCATACGTCTGCAGCTTTTCGCGCGTATCGACGATGTCCAGCGTGCGCATCGTCAGTTGGCCGATACGATCCAGCGGCGTGAACATCGACTCGCCCTTTTCCATCGTCAGCCGTTCCGGCTTGTAGGTCAGGTTGTCCGAGGTCGTGTTCAGGATCGAGTAGTCGTTGCCACGACGCAGTTCGATGGTCACTTCGCCGGTGATGGCACCAGCCACCCAGCGCTGGGCGGTTTCGCGCAGCATGATGGCCTGCGGATCGAACCAGCGGCCCTGGTACAGCAGGCGACCCAGGCGGCGGCCGTTGTCGCGGTACTGCTCGATCGTGTCTTCGTTGTGGATACCGGTGATCAGGCGCTCGTAGGCGATGAACAGCAGCGCCAGGCCCGGAGCTTCGTAGATGCCGCGGCTCTTGGCTTCGATGATGCGGTTCTCGATCTGGTCGCTCATGCCCAGGCCATGGCGGCCACCGATGACATTGGCTTCCATGAACAGGTCCACGGCGTTGGCGAACGTCTTGCCGTTCAGCGCCACCGGCTGGCCTTCCTCGAAGCGCACGGTCACTTCCTCGCGCTTCACTTCCACTTCATCGCGCCAGAACTGCACGCCCATGATCGGCTGGACGATGCGGATACCGGAGTTCAGGTGCTCCAGGTCCTTGGCCTCGTGCGTGGCGCCGAGCATGTTGGAGTCGGTCGAATACGCCTTTTCCGACGACATCTTGTAGTCATGGCCGTTCTGGCGCATGAACTCGGACATCTCCGTGCGGCCGCCCAGTTCGTCGATGAACTGCTGGTCCAGCCACGGCTTGTAGATCTGCAGGCCCGGGTTGGTCAGCAGGCCGTAGCGGTAGAAGCGCTCGATGTCATTGCCCTTGAACGTGCTGCCATCGCCCCAGATGTTGACGCCGTCTTCCTTCATCGCGGCCACCAGCATCGTGCCGGTCACGGCGCGGCCAATAGGCGTGGTGTTGAAGTACGTCACGCCAGCGGTGGAGATATGGAACGCACCGCATTGCAGCGCGGCGATACCTTCGGCCACCAGTTGCGTGCGGCAGTCCACCAGGCGGGCAGCCTCGGCACCGTAAGCCATGGCACGGCGCGGGATGTCGTCGTAGTCCGGCTCGTCCGGCTGGCCCAGGTTGGCCGTGTAGGCGTAGGGAATGGCGCCTTTCTGGCGCATCCAGAGAAGCGCGGCGCTGGTGTCGAGTCCGCCCGAGAAGGCGATTCCGACGCGCTGGCCGGAAGGAATGTGCTGCAGGATGGTAGTCATCGCCAGAAACCAGGTGAATTTGTCGGCTCTTGGGGCGCCCCCGCATCGATCGATCGTGCGGCGAGCCGGTCCGGCGCCCGAAACTCGTAACCGTGAATTGTGACATGTCGCGGCGCCAGCGCCAAACCGGCGGCGGTCCAAAATATATGTGGACATGCCCGGGACCCTCGACTAGTCTTTTGTGGACGGCGTACACAAACGCCGGTCCAGCACACCTCCCGACCCCCGGGACCCACCCCAAGGAGAGTTGTCGATGTCTTCGAAGATCGAGTCGTACCTGTTTTTTGACGGTCGCGCAGAAGAAGCGGCCGAGTTCTACAAGACCGCCCTTGGCGCCCAGGTGCAAGGGTTGATGCGTTTCAAGGACGCGCCTCCGGGAGCCGGCGAAGGCTGCACGCCTGCGGCACAGAACGGTGACAAGGTGATGCACATGGCGCTGAAGATCGGCGACACCATCGTCATGGCCTCTGACGGCGAGTGCAAGGGCCAGACCGACTTCAAGGGCTTCTCGCTGGCCTACAACGCCGTGGACGCCGCCGAGGTGGATCGCACGATGCAAGCGCTGTCGCAGGGCGGCAAGGTCATGATGCCGGCTGACAAGACCTTCTTCAGCGAGCGCTTTGGCATGGTGGTCGACAAGTTCGGCATTACCTGGATGGTGCTGGTCTACAAGGCCTGACCCGCGCGACCATCCATCGGCCCGGTTGGCCGCATCCCGTACAATGCGCGGCCAACCGGAGAAACGCTGATGGAATCCCGCCTGACCGATCTCGAAATCAAGGTCGCCTTCCAGGAGGACCTGATCGAGACCCTGAACCTGACTGTCGCGCGCCAACAGCAGCAGATCGACCTGCTGCAGGCCCAGTTCCGCGCGCTTTACCAGCAGGTCCGCGCCAGTGCGTCGAGCGCCGCCGAAGCCGGTCCGCAGCACGAAATCCCTCCGCACTACTGAACGCTGAAGCATTGGAACGTCTGGATCACATGCCGGAACGATCGCCGCGCGCTGTCTGTCAGACGGTGATCGATCACCTGCTCCGGAGCGCCATGCCCCTGACCGCCACGACCGCACGGCGACTCGCCGCCACCTTGCTCGCCATCGCTTCGCTGAGTGCCCACGCTGGCTACAACGTCTGGACCGGCGAATACACCTTCAGCAAGGCCGAACTGCAGAGCGCCGTGGAGAAGAGGTTCCCCGCCACGCTGCGTTACGGCGAACTGGTCAGCGTGAAGCTGTCGCACCCCCGCCTCGTACTCGATCCGACGGCAAACCGCGTCACCACGCAGGTGGATGCGGTCATGACGAATACCGTGCTGCCTACGCCGCCGGTCAACGGCACGATGTCGCTGAACAGCGGCGTGCGGTACGACGCCACGCAGCGCGCCGTGCTGCTCGACAAGCCCACTGTCCAGGATGTGCAGGTACAGGGCATGGCGCAATATGGCCAGCAACTCAATGCCATCGGCGCCGTGGTGGCCGAGCAGTTACTCAAGGACTATCCGCTCCACACCTTCAAGCCGGACGAACTCCGCTTCAATGGCAAGGAAGTGGTGCCGGGCGCGATTACCGTGGCGCCAGAGGAAGTACGGGTGCAGTTGAACTTGAAATGAGGCCCGTCAGCCGGCATCGAGGCCAAGCTCTCCACCCAACACGGCCAGCGTTGGCCCGATGGGCGCCGACACCTTGAGTGCCAGCAGCGGATCGGCGCGCGTGGTGCCTAGGTTGAGTGCCGCAAGCGGCAACCCGCGCTCCTTCGCCCAGAGGCAGAAACGGTAGCCCGAAAAGACGGTCAGCGATGAGCCGATGACCAGCACCGCATCGGATTCGTCGAGCGCCGCACGACCCGCGTCCACCCGCTCGCGCGGGACCGATTCGCCGAAGAACACCACATCCGGCTTAAGCACGCCTTCGCAGCGTTCGCACACTGGCACCGTAAAGTTGTCGAACAGCGGCGACTCCAGATGCGCATCCCCATCGGCGGCAGGCAGCGCCGTGATGTCATGGAACTCGGGATTGTGTTGCCACAGCCAGCGCTGCAAGTCTGCCCGTGCATAGCGCGTGGCGCATGACAGGCAGATGACATGGCCGATGCTGCCGTGAAGTTCGATCACATGATGGCTGCCAGCGCGCTGGTGCAGGCCGTCCACGTTCTGCGTGACCAGCGCCGACACGCGCCCGGCGTGCTGAAGCTGCGCCACTACGCGATGGCTCACATTGGGAATGGCCGAGGCCGCCACGGGCCATCCCAGCAAGCTGCGCGCCCAGTAGCGTTGCCGCGCGGCGTGGCCGCTCATGAACTTGCTGATCGTCATCGGCGCGGAACGCTGCCAGCGGCCCTCCTCGTCGCGATAACCGGGGATGCCCGAATCGGTACTGATGCCGGCGCCGGTCAGCACGAACAGGCGGCGGTGCTGCCGCACAAAATCGAGCAATGCCGGGGGCGCGGTGTCGCTCACGAGTCGATCTTCACGCGTCCGGCCTGCCGTGCTTCCCAGGCCCTGAGTTCCTGCCGATAGCGCTCCATCTCGTCGTTGTAGAAATCGAACACGCAGGGATCGCAGCCGCTCTGGCAGCACTCGTTGTCGCCGGGACGGTCCGGTGGCAACGGCTTGGAGTCATCGGGAAGGGAAAAGGAGTCGTCGGCAGACACGATGCGGCAGAAAAAAGAGTACCGCGCCAGTATATGCCGCCCGCGTCATTGCGGTCCCGGCAGGCCGGACCGGGACCTTGGGCCAATGTGGCCCCGATCAAACTCTGTTATGCAGGAATCCATGCCCGTGATGAATTGTTTTGTCGGCACGGCGCGGCACACGGCACTGCTGCTAGTGTTGCGCGGAGTCGAATACCGGTGGACTGCATCGAGCCATGGTCCCAGCTTCACGTGTCCTTTCCATCCTGCACCGGGCTGCACGCATGCTCGCCTGCCTGGCGATGATGGCTGCCGTCATGCCCGCCGCCGCGGCCTCCGAGGCGGGCGGCCAGTTGCTGCCCCCGCCAAACCCCGCACCTGTCGCTCCGTCACCGCTGACGCCCGCCGATCCGGCCAAGCCCGTGCCATCCACCGTGCCGCCGCCACCGGGCCGGCCCAAGGTCTGTCTGGTGCTGTCCGGCGGCGGCGCCCGTGGCGCGGCGCACATCGGCGTGCTCAAGGTGCTGGAGGCACTACGGGTGCCGGTAGACTGCATCGCCGGGACGAGCATGGGCTCCCTGGTGGGCGGGGCGTATGCCACCGGCATGAGCACGGCCAATATGGAGAAACTGGTTGGCGGACTCAGCACGGAATCGCTGTTCAAGGAAAGGCCACCGCGCCAGGACCTGGCGATCCGCCGCAAGATCGAGGACCACACCAACCTCGTCACACCCGAGATCGGCGTGCGCGCGGACGGTCTGTTGCTGCCGAAAGGCGTGGTGTCGGGCGTGCAGTTGGAAACCGTGCTGCGGCAACTGGCCAATGCGCCGGGCTACCGCGATTTCGACGACCTGCCGATTCCTTACCGCGCAGTGGCCACGGACCTGGTGGCCGGCACACCCGTCGTGTTCAGCCAGGGCGAACTGGCCAACGTCATGCGCGCCAGCATGTCGGTGCCCGGCGCCGTGGCGCCCACCGAATACCAGGGCAAGCTGCTGGTCGATGGCGGCCTGACCGACAACCTGCCCGTAGACGTGGCGCGCAAGATGGGTGCCGATATCGTCATCGCCGTGAACCTGGGCACCCCGCTGATGAAGCGAGAGGAATTGACGTCGCTGATCGGCGTGACCGGGCAGATGCTCAACATCCTGACCGAGCAGAACGTGCGCACGTCGCTGGCGTCGCTGCAGCCCACCGACATCCTGATCCTGCCCGAACTCGGCGATTTCTCTGCCGGCGACTTCAATCACCTGCTGAAGACCATTCCGATTGGCGAGGCCGCCGCGCAGCGCCAGGCAGAGCGGCTATCGGCACTCTCCCTGCCGCCTGAGCAGTACGCCGCGCTGCGTACCGCCCAGCGCGCGCTGCCGCCCAGCAATCCGGCGCCCGTCGATGAAATCCGCTTCGCGCCGCTCGAACGCGTTAACCCAGCCTTCGCGGCAGCCACCATGGAAACCAAGCCGGGCCAGCCAATCACGCAGGCCACGCTGGACCGCGACATGCGGCGCCTGTTCGGCACGGGCGATTTCGAGCATGTGAACTATCGTTTCCTGGAAGAACCCGGCAAACGCATCATGGCCGTGGATGCCATCGAGAAAACCTACGGCCCCGACTATCTGCGCTTCGGGTTGGGCCTGAGTTCGGATTTCCGTGGCAACGCCTACTTCAACCTGCTGGCCAGCTACCGCCGCACGTGGCTCAACCAGCTTGGCGCGGAATGGCGCACGGACGTGCAGGTAGGGCAGACGTCGAGCCTGGTCAGCGAGTTCTACCAGCCGCTCGATACGCGCCAGTTTTTCTTCGTGGCGCCCCGCATCGAACTGGAGCGCCGGCCCGTGAACGTGTTCAGCGGCGATTCGAAGATTGCCGAGTACGACCTGCGCCGCACCGATTTCGGGTTCGATATCGGCAGCCAGTTCACCAAGTACGGCGAGGCGCGGCTGGGCGTGGTGATCGGGCATCAGAACGTGTCGCTCTCCACCGGACCGGAAACACTGACGCCAGCCACCGCCAGCAGCGTGGACCGTCGTGCAATCACCGGCCGCCTGCTCCTGGACCAACTCGACAACACCCACTTCCCGCGCTACGGGTATGGGGGCGTGCTGAACATCTATTCCTCCCAAGCGGGCATGGGTGCCACCAATACCTACACGAAGGGTGAATTCAACGCCTCGGGCGCGTATTCGGTCGGCAACCACACACTCAGCGTGGGAGTACGGGCTGGCAGCAATCTCGGCGGGCCGGGGCTGCCGCGCTACGACCTCTTCCAGTGGGGCGGCTTCCTGCAGCAATCGGGCTACAGCACCGGACAACTGATTGGCGGCAACCTGCAGTTCGCGCGGCTGGTCTATTACAACAAGCTCGTCCACCAGACCTTCCTGGATGGCGTCTACGCTGGCGCGTCATTCGAGGCCGGCCGCGTCGGGGCGCCGCTGGTGCCAGGCAGCCCGACCGGCCTGCTCAAATCGGGATCGATCTTCCTGGGCGTGGATAGCCCCGTGGGTCCGCTCTATCTGGCCTATGGACGCGCGGCCGCCGGCCAGTACGCGATCTACCTTTTCCTGGGCAAGCCATGAGGCAACCAGGCAAGGATTGCATTCGATAAGTACACCACTCGTTACCCCACCGAAGTTGTATGTAATGTCTCTGTGCACATCTCTATACTTGGCGGGTCGCCACGACCCCTGGCTGACAACCCCCTTGCCCAATCGCCGCCCCGAGCGGCGATATTTTTTTGTCCGGAGTTCGCCTTTGTGGAGCCGGAGCGTTAAGATGCGCGATTATCGAACGCGCAACGCCCCAACGCCCCCTACCGCCTTCATGGACGCCCCCAGCCCCATCACGCTCAAGCCGGCCCAGGCCGATACCGTACGCGCCGCCCACCCGCCGGCCGACATCCTCAACAGCTTCGCGGGCGATCCCAATTTCATGCTGTCGCTGGCCCGGGGTCTGACAGTGCTCGAGGCATTCTCCGAGCGTAAGCGCCCGCTCACCATTTCGCAGGTCGCGCAGCGCACGCAGTTGTCGCGCGCCTCCGTGCGCCGCTGTCTCTATACGCTGGAGCAGCTTGGCTATGTGAGCCAGCAGGACGGGCACTTTGCGCTGCGTCCGCGCGTGCTGCATCTGGGGCATGCGTATTTCTCGTCGACCTCGCTGGTGTCGCTGGCCCAGCCGATCCTGGATACGCTCAGCAACCGCGTGCACGAAACGTCGGCGCTGGCCATTCTCGACGGCATCGACATCCTCTATCTGGTGCGCTCGGAGGTGCAGCGAGTGCTGACCCATGCGCTGGGCATGGGTAGCCGGCTGCCGGCCTACTGCACCTCCACGGGCCGTCTGTTGCTGGCCCACCAGCCGGACGCCGTGCTCGAAGCGTTTTTCGAACACGCCGAACTGCGCCCGCGCACACTGCTGACCAAGGTGTCGCGGCCGGAGCTGGAAACCGCATTCCAGCGCGCGCGTGAACTTGACTATGTGTTGATCGACGAGGAACTCGAGCCCGGCCTCCGCGCGATTGCGGTGCCGGTGCGCTCGCAGGCGGGCGCGGTCGTGGCGGCCATCAGCGTGAGCGTGAAGGCCAACAAGGTGTCTGAATCGGAAATGATCGCGCGGCTGCTCAGTCCCATGCGCGAGGCGGCAACCGCGATCGGCAAGCTCGTCGGCACCTGAGGTCCCGAGCCGGGGCGTCTGGCCCCGGTATTTGCCTCGGTACTAGCCCCGGTGCGCCAGTTCCAGCTGGAACACTAGGCGCTGCAGGAAGTTTTCCATGCGGCCATCCGGGTTCAGGAAGGCGCAGCCGTAGTGGTGGACGGTGTTGTCATCGAAACCCACCAGCCAGTGGCCCACCACCTGCATATCCACTTCCAGACGCCCCAGTTCCCCGAAATCGAGCCGGCATCGCTTGATGGTGGTGCCCACCGGCAGCTTGTCGGCACCCACCGCACGGGAGCGCAACCCCACGCCCGACAGCGAAAGGTCGGCGATATCGAGTTGCAGCGCGGTCTTGTCGGCTGAGTCCGGCAACTGGATCTCGCAGCGATAACCCTTGGTCAGCAGGGTGCGCGCGCGGAAATGACGGCGGCGCTGGAAGTGATAAAGCTTTTCCGGGAAGTCCGCGATGAATGCCGGGCCGCCTTCGAAGCGCGTGGCACCGGGAGCGCCGATGGTGAAATTCACCGGCACCCCGCGCAGCAGACCCGAAAACGCGTTCTGCTCTGACGACATCAGCGCCTGGCGGTCGCCATCGACGCGGCACCAGTCGAAGATGAAGGTCCGGTTGGCCGGGTCCACGTGCAGGATCGACGTCACGATTTCCGACCCCTTCCTGGAACGCACGTTCAGCAGGCACTTCTGCCAGGCCATGTCGCGCAGCACGGTGCCGATCTGCGAGCTGTGCGTCAGCCGATAGCGCTCGTCCGAATGCGTCGAGCCATGATCGTCCGGCTCGCCCTCGGCCTGGGATGGGAATTGGCCTGCCTGCGGCCCGCGGGGATCTTGAAGACTCATGGAAATACGCACTTCAAATGGTGGTTACGTCGCCGGCGACCTGGATTGGGGTGAACGACGCAACTCGCTGATATAGGGTCGGGCGGCCAGCGCCGCATGGTAAGCGCGCCCTCTTAGAGGCGCAAGCTCATGGGAAGGCCTTCGGCAAAATAATACGCAACTTTAGCGACAGACTTCCGAGGGGTAGCTTCCGCTACGCTTTCCGCGCCGAAAAACCACTACGTGCAAGGGGAGGCGGAAAGCTCGCCACGCAGCCATTCGAGCAACGCCCGGCGGCGGGCATCGCGGGCAAATGGTACTGGCGAAATCAGATGATAGGCCGAGCCATCGGCCACGAAGCCAGCCGGCGCCACCAGCCGCCCATCGGCCAGTTCGTCGGCCACCATCAGCTCGGACGCCACCGCCCAGCCCTGGCCTGCGGCGGCAGCCTGCAGGCTCAGGTAAAAGTGCTCGTACCAGACGTCGTTCAACCGGTTCGGCTGTGCGAGGTGCCCCTCGGCACTCCGCGCCCAGCGCTGCCAGGCGTCAGGCCGCGTGCGCGTGTGCAACCTGACCATCTGGGCGGGCGAGACATCCGCCTGATCCGGACGACAGACCGGCCCCACTTTTTCCGGCAGCAATTCGCGCGTATGCCAGCGGGGATCGAAGGGGAAATCGTTACGCCGCAGTGCAACATCGATGCCGCTGGTGGCGAAAGCCACCGACCCGCCCGCTGCCATCAGATGTAGCGGGATATCCGGATGCGCAGCGGAGAATCCGCCGAGGCGGGGAATCAGCCAGCGCATGGCGATGGTGGGCTCGCAGGACAGCACCAGCGCGGCAGCCGGGGCAGGCGCACGAATCTTTTCCACGGTGGTGGCCAGCAACTCCATGGACTGCGTGGCCGCCTCGTGCAGCGTCCGGCCCGCGTCCGTCAGGAAGACCGCCCGGTTGCGGCGCTCGAACAGCTCAACGCCTAGGGCCTCCTCCAGTTGGCGAATCTGGCGGCTGATCGCGCCGTGCGTCAGGTGGAGTTCCTCGGCGGCCCGCGCGAAGTTCTGATGGCGCGCAGCGGCCTCGAAGAAGCGAATCCATCCCAGCCAGTGCATCGCAGTCATGCCAATCAGTCAGTTTTTCTCACGGAATCCGGCGAGTATATATCGCTTTGCGTACCCAATTCTGCGAGACAAAATGCCAGCCTGAACCTCGACCATCTCTCACGAAAACTGACTGAAATGCTCCCCTCCACTGAATTGCTGGCCGTTGCCACGATCACCATCCTCGCCGTCATCAGTCCGGGCCCGGACTTCGCGATGGTCACGCGCAACAGCTACATCTCAGGCCGACGCACGGGCCTGCTCTGCGCACTGGGTATCGCGCTTGGCGTGCAGGTGCATGTGGCGTACACGATGTTCGGTGTCACGCTGCTGATCGCCCATGCCCATGCGCTGCTGGGGGCGATCAAGTTGCTGGGGGCGGGCTATCTGATCTGGATCGGCTTCCAGACGCTGCGCAACCGGACGCCGCTGACGGTGGACACGTCGGCCGCGCCCGCCATCTCCGGCGCGGCGGCGCTGCGCATGGGATTCCTGACCAATGCGCTGAACCCGAAGACCACGTTGTTCGTGGTCAGCACCTACACGCAGGTGGTGAACGTCCATACGCCGCTGCCAGTGCAATTCGGCTACGGCCTGTTCATGTCGGTGGCGCACTGGGCGTGGTTCAGCCTCGTCGCCTGGGCCTTCGGTTCAGCCGCGTTGCGCACAGCCATGCTGCGGCGTCAGCGGTTACTGGATCGGCTGATCGGCTCGACGCTGTGCGGACTGGGCGTCGCGCTCGGGGTCAGCAATCTGGGATAAGGGCGAGCGAAGCCTGGCGCATGGCAGGCCGATGCAGCGTGCCTTCCAGCGACAGCAGCGCACGTTTGCGATCCACACCGCCCGCGTAACCGGTCAGGTCACCCGACGCGCCCACAATGCGATGGCACGGCACGATGACCGACAGCGGGTTGCGCCCCACCGCGCCGCCCACGGCCCGCGAATGGCTGGGCGGTAGGCCGATGCCCGCCGCAAGCTGCCCGTAGGTCGACATCTCGCCAAAGCCGATGTCGCAGAGCGCCTGCCAGATCCTTTGCTGGAACGGGCTGCCGGCGAACCGGATCGGCACCGTGAAGACCTGCAGAGATCCGTCGAAGTACGCCTGCAGTTCCTCCTCGGCCTGCGCCAGCACGCGTGCATCGGCACCGGACACCACACCTTCCTGCGCGGAGTGCTCGGGATAATATTTCTGGCCCGAGAAGAACAAGCCCGTCAGCGCACCGGCTTCGGCGCGCAGCAGGATATGGCCCAGGGGGCTGTCGATGATGCGGTGGTGTTTCATGCTGCCTGCTCCTCCTGTTCGATTGCGCCACCTTGCTTGAGCACTTCGTATCGGTGCCACAGGTGGATTGCCGCATAGGCACGCCATGGCGCCCAGTGCACGGTCATGTTCTGCATCGCGCGGACAGTGCTGACGCCCAGCACCTTGCGCAACGCGTAGTCGGTGCCCGGAAATGCATCGGGCCAGCCCAATGCACGCATTGCCACGTACTGCGCCGTCCAGTCGCCAATGCCTTCGATCTCGCGCAGCCGCGCCACGGTATCGTCGGGGGCCGCGTGCGGGTCCAGCCGGATCTCGCCCGCTGCCACCTTGCGCGCCAGCGCGCGGATCGAGCGGATCTTGCCCATTGCCACGCCAGCCGCCTGATAGTCCGCATCGGGCAACGCGGCCAGGGCCTGCGCGGTGGGAAAGGCGTGGGTCAATGGGGCGGCGTGCGGTACGGAGATCAAGCCCGCCCGCGCGTCCTCGGGCAGGGCATCGCCTGCGATCTGCACCAGCCGCACGAGGATGCGCCGTGCCTGCACCACCGAAATGATCTGGCCGATGATGGCCCGCACGGCAATCTCCAGTCCATCGAACGTGCCGGGCAGCCGCATGCCGGGCGTGCCGGCCGCGAGGTCGCCTAGATGGGCATCGACGATATCGGGCCGGCATCCCAGATCGCACAGCCGGCGGACCTTGCCCAATGCCTGTGGAATCACCCGGGCCAGCGATACGGACAAGGTCACGCGCACCACAGTCCGCTTCGGCACATGTTCGAGCCGCACCCAGCCCAGATGCCGCTGGCCGTCGGCGTCGATTGCGATCGTCCGCGTGTAGACCCCGCCGTGCGACTGTTCGACACCATCCACGATTCGCACATTCAGGAATTCAAGCCACTCGGCCCATGCCAGCGGCGGACGGTATCCCAGTTCGAACACCAGTCGATCCGCCATGCCGTCAGCGGCGCGGCGGCGCATGGCCAGCGGCGTCAGCCCGTAGCGTTCCTTGAGCACATCATTGAAGCGCCGCACACTGCCGAAACCCGCCGCCAGCGCCACTTGCGTAACCGGCAGCGTGGTATCGGTCAGCAGCCGCTTGGCCAGCAGCAGCTTTTGCGTCTGGGCGTACTCATGCACGGACACGCCGAACTCGGTGTCGAACAGGCGCCGCAAATGCCGCTCGGTCACGCCGATGCGCGCGGACAGTTGCGCCACGCCCGCCTCGGCCATGAATCCTTCGTCGATCAGCGTGGCGGCGGCTTGCGCCAGCCGCCCCGAGATGTCGGCCAGGCCATGGCCGGGCGCCAGTTCGGGCCGGCAGCGCAAGCACGGCCGGAAGCCATGCTTCTCCGCTGCCGCCGCCGATTCGTAGAACGTGCAGTTCTCGCGTTTGGGCGTGCGCACGGCGCAGATCGGCCGGCAATACACGCCCGTGGACGACACGCCGACGAAAAAGCGTCCGTCAAAGCGCCGGTCATGCGAGGCGATGGCCTTGTAGCAGGTGTCGGGATCGAGTTCCATGCCGTGCATCGTACGCCTTTGGTGTCGATCGAATGCGCTGGAATCGGACATTCGCCTCGGGCTCTTCCTGCGCCGCGCCATGCGCTGGATCATGGGCGAAATGTCCCCGATTCTGAAAGTGCGTTGGGCCGCGTTCCGCAGTACCCGGCAGCGGCTAGAATCTGCTCACTTGCGGCGTCAGGCGCCGCGTTCGGAGTTTTCATGGTCCGTCGTTGTTCCGTTGTCCGCATCGTCACCATCGCCGGCCTCGCCTGCGCACTGCTGGCCGCTCCTGTTTCTGCCGCAAAGATTGCCGGGAAGCCGGCGTCTACCGCTGCGGCGGCCGCGCCCGTCGCACGCGCCACGCCGGTGACAACCGTCGAAGGCATCACCGAATACCGCCTGCCCAACGGCCTGCGCATCCTGCTCGCCCCCGACGACGCCCAGCCCACCACCACCGTCAACATGACGTATCTGGTGGGCAGCCGCCACGAGAACTATGGCGAAACCGGCATGGCGCACCTGCTAGAACATCTGCTGTTCAAGGGCACGCCGTCACTGCCCGGTCGGACGATTCCCACCGAGTTCGCGCGGCGCGGCATGCAGTACAACGGCACGACCAATCAGGACCGCACTAATTACTTCCAGACCTTCGCGGCCAGCGACGACAACCTCGACTGGGCGCTGCGCATGGAAGCCGACCGCATGGTCAACAGCTTCGTGGCGCGAGCCGATCTGGACAGCGAGATGAGCGTGGTCCGCAACGAGATGGAGATCGGTGAGAACAATCCCATGCGGATGCTGCAGCAGCAGATGTATGCCGCCGCCTACCGCTGGCATAACTACGGCAAGGCCGTGATCGGTGCGCGCAGCGATGTGGAGCGCGTGGGGATCGAGAACCTGCAGGCGTTCTATCGGCGCTATTACCAGCCCGACAACGCCGTGCTCGTCGTGACCGGCCAGTTCGATCCGGCCCGCACGCTCGCGCGGATCGAGCAGGCGTTCGGACCGATTCCACGCCCCACGCGCGTGCTGCCGCCCGAATACACCGTGGAGCCCCCGCAGGAGGGTTTGCGCGAGGTCACGCTGACACGCTCCGGCGACAGCCGCATCGTGGCGACCATGTACCACGTGGCACCCGGCGCCCATGCCGATAGCACGGCACTGGACCTGCTGTCGGTGATCCTGGCCGATACCCCGGGAGGCCGCCTGGAGCGCGCGCTCGTGGATACGCGCAAGGCAGCCTGGCAGGGCTCGTACTTCACGACGATGAAAGACCCCGGCGTGATCGGATTTGCCGCAGGGACCAGCAAGGATCGCCCCATCGAACCGGTGCGCGACGCCCTGGTCGCCACCGTGGAAAGTCTCGCAACGCACCCGGTCACGCAGGAGGAACTGGAACGCGCACGCGTTCGCCTGCGCAACGCATTCGAGAAGACGCTGAATGATCCAGCCGCCTATGGCATTGCATTGTCCGGCGCCATTGCCAAGGGCGACTGGCGTCTGTTCTTCATCGCGCGCGACCGCGTGGAATCCACCACGCTTGCCGATGTGCAGCGCGTGGCCGAGAACTACTTCCGGCCCGCCAATCGCACGGTCGGCGAGTTCATTCCCGGTGACCGGCCGCAACTCGCTTCCATTCCCGCTTCGCCGGACGTGGCCGCGCTGACGCAGGGTTACGCCGGCAAGCCGGCCGCTGCGGCGGTGGCGGCTTTCGACCCCGCGCCCGCCAACATCGACGCCCACACGCTGCGCGAGACGCTGCCAAACGGCATGCAACTGGCCCTGCTACCCAAGCCCACGCGGGGTGGCGCGGTCCACGGCACGTTGATCCTGCGCATCGGCAGCCTGGAGACGCTACAGGGCAAGGTATCGACAGGAGCGATGACGGCGGCCATGCTCGATCGCGGCGCGGGCGGGTTCGCCCGTCAGCAGATCGCCGATCGCTTCGAGGCACTGAAAGCCAATGTGTCGGTGTCTGGCAGCGCCGAGCGGGTGACCGTGCGTTTCGAGACGCGCCGCGAGTACCTGCCGGACCTCATGGCGTTGTTGCGGACGGTACTGCGCATGCCCACCTTCCCCGGCAACGAGCTGGAAACGCTGCGCGCCAGCAGCATCGCCGGCATCGAGAGCCAGCGCAGCCAGCCGGGTTCGCTGGCGCCCATCGTGCTGGGGCGGCACGGCAACCCCTATCGTCTGGGCGATCCGCGCTACACGCCAACCTTCGACGAGAGCCTGGCCGAACTGCGCGCGGTGACGCTCGATGACCTGCGCGATTTCCACGCAAAGTACTACGGTGCCGAACACGCGCAATTGGCCATCGTTGGCGATTTCGATGCGGCGGATGCCTCGCGCCAGGCCGCATTGCTGTTTGGTGACTGGCGCGCGCAGGTGCCTTTCGAACGTGTGGATCGTCCCTTCATCGACATTCCGGCCTCGCAGTTCACGCTCCAGACAGCAGGCAAGGCAAACGCCGTGTTCGCCGCGTCGCAACCTATCGATCTGGTCAGCGATTCCCCCGACTACCCCCTGATGCTGATCGCCAGCCGCGTGCTCGGCGGCACCGGCATGCGCAGCCGTCTGGCTGACCGCCTGCGCCAACGCGATGGCATCAGCTACGGTGTATCGAGTTCGATCAACATTGGCGCGCTGGACCGTGCGGGACGCTTCGGACTCTGGGCCATGTATGCGCCGCAGAACCTTCCCCGCCTGCGCAAGGCCGTGGACGAGGAAATGGCGCGATTCGTACGAGAGGGCATTACGGCGGAAGAACTATCGGAAGCGTCCAACGGCTTGCTGGAGCAAGGCAAGATCAGCCGCACACGCGACGGTGCACTCGCCGGCGCTCTGGCTAACCAGGCTTATCTGGGCCGCACGATGGCGCACACCGCCGAGATCGAAATGCGGATCCGCACCGCCACGCCTGGGGCAGTCAACGACGCGATCCGTCGCTACCTGGGGTCTGCGACGCTGTCGCAAGCCTTTGCCGGAGATTTCGGCGCGGCGCCCGGCAATGCCGCGGGCGCTTCTGCCGCACCCGCCGCGTCGGGCGGCGGCGCCCCGGCTACCGAAGCCGGAGCGCCGGGCAATCCTTGAGCGCGGGAGACGTTACGTCAGCCTTGAGACGCGCCACCGAACACTGTATATTCATACAGTGTTTTTCAGACTAGAGGTTTGGATGTCCATCGAACGAGCTGGCAGCAAGGCAGAAGCGCTGAGGCTTCTGGATGCGAATCGAGTGTTTGCGCTTGAGCTGGATTACGAAACGGGATGGCAGGATGCCGTGGAGCTCGGCCGGCTTGGAGACAAGCGCGGCATCAAGGTGCAGTATCGCGGACAGGAAAGCGTGGCTGTCCGTTCCCGCGACGCCCTGCTGGCAGGCCTTGGCAAACCCAAGACCACATTCCGGCAGCGGAATCTCTATTGCCAGTTCGATCTCGGGCTGCTGGCCGATCACGAACTGGAACAACTCGAAGCCAAGGCGACCCGCCTGGGTGACTACATCCTGGCTGGTCACCTGCTGCGCGAGGCCGACAGTATCTGGTCCTGAATCGGGGATTACTGCCAGACCCGCGTGGCACCGGCCCAACGCGCTGCGGCCGACGTATGCATGACCGCGCAGCCGGCCTCGGTGGCAGCCGACGACGCATGGTCGGTGCCATCGATCGACGTCGCACACAGCACGGCGGTAACCAGGGTCTTGATGTCGCCTCGCCCGGAAGCCGCCAGCGCGGCGAGCCGCTCGTGGCCGTCCAGCACGATCAGGCTGTCACCGGAGCCGGGGCGCAGTTCCAGCGCATAGAGATGGTCGCATTCGCAGCGCATACGGCCCCCTGACACCGCCACGACAATCGCACTGGGCAACGCCAGGCCGGACTCGCGCACCGTATCGCGCAGTCGATCCAGATGGGCCTGGGCGCGATAGTCGCGCGCCGAATGCGCAGGCTCCGGCCCGTTCGTGAGCGCGATCAGTTCGTCGGCCGACACCACCAGCGTGTATGCCTGCACCGTCGTGCGATACGTCGCCACCACGGCGCGCAGGCGATGCACGGCTTCGGTATTCGCAGCGATCAGCCCTTGCGGGGCCTTCACCTGGATATTGCTCATCCTGTCTCCTGCCTCTTGTGCCCGGCCCGGTGCGTCCGGGCTGGCCAACCGGGCGCCAGACGGCGCCCGCCCCGAAATCAGTCGCGCAGCAGTTGCTTGGCGATGATCAGTTGCTGGATCTGGGTGGTGCCCTCGTACAGGCGCAGCAGGCGCACGTCACGATAGAACCGTTCGGCCTTGTATTCGGCGATGTAGCCGGCACCGCCGTGGATCTGCACGGCACGGTCGGCGACGCGACCCACCATTTCCGTACAGAACATCTTCGTGCAGGACGCCAGCATGCTGACTTCCGGATCGCTCTTGCCGGCCGGCTTGGCGTCGTAGCGCTGCGCGCAGTCGCGCACCATCGACAGACCCGCGTACAGTTCGGCCTGGCTGTCGGCCAGCATCGCCTGGATCAACTGGAAATCGCCGATGGGCTTGCCGAACTGCTTGCGTTCCTTCGCGTATTCGACGGCATCGGTAATCAGGCGGTGCGCCATGCCGCATGCCAGCGCCGAGATATGCAGGCGACCGCGGTCCAGCACCTTCATGGCCGTCTTGAAGCCCACGCCCGGCACGCCGCCGATGATGTTGGCGGCGGGCACGCGTACGTTCTCCAGCACCACGTCGCAGGTCTTGGTGCCGCGCTGGCCCATCTTCTTGTCGGGTTTGCCCAGCGAGATGCCCGGCGTATCGGCCGGAATGATGAACGACGAGATACCCGATGCGCCCTGGCCGCCCGTGCGGGCCATCAGCGTGAACGCACCCGCGCGCGGGGCATTCGTGATGAAGCGCTTGGTGCCGTTGATGATGTAGTGATCGCCGTCGAGTTCGGCGCGGGTTTGCAGCGAGGCGGCGTCGGAACCGGCATTCGGTTCGGTCAGCGCAAACGAGATGACCAGTTCGCCGCTGGCGATCTTCGGCAGGTAGTTCTGCTTCTGTTCCTCGGTACCGTCCATCAGGATGCCCTGCGAACCGATGCCGACGTTCGTGCCGAACACCGAGCGGAACGCAAATGCCGTGTGACCGAGGTCATAGACCACATCGCATTCCTGCGACATCGACAGGCCGATGCCACCGTATTCCTCCGGAATCGAGATCCCGAACAAACCCATTTCCTTCATGTCGGCCACGATGTCGGCCGGCACATCGTCGATTTCCTCGAGCGTGTCTTCGGCGGGCTTCAGGCGTTCATCGATGAAACGCTGCACGGAAGCGCGCAGCAACGAAAAGGATTCGGCGTCGAGGGCCATGGCAAATCTCCGGATAAGTCAGTACACCTGCAATGGCCGCCCATACTACGCCGGCCAATAATTTTGACAATCCTCGCCAACTTGGACAGAACCGACAGGAATATTTGACAATACTCTTCGGACTGTCTATTCGTCACATTTGCGGCGTGCCAGCGCTTCCCGCGTATAGCCGAACATCACGCGCAACTGATGCTCGATGGCATCGGCCTGGTCGAGGCAGGCAAACACCAGATCGTCCTTGAATTTCTGCGTCACACCTTTCAGGCGCGGGGCTTCGTACGAAATCCGGCGTGCGCGGCAACGCATCTCCAGCAAGTCTGCTTCGGAGGCAGTGCGCAGGCTTGCCTGATGGACGCGATCGCATTGCACGAGATCGGGCTCGGCGCAGACAAGCGCCGGCGCCAGCAGCAATGGGAAAAGAAAAAATCGGACCGGAATCATGGAACAAGGAGATTGAAAGGCTCGCCATGCAGAATCGCTCTGCATCATTGCGCAGCCCGCGGCACCGTGCAAGCTAACCGCATGACGTTATGCAGACCAGTGAAATTTTTCGTCGACGCACGGCGCAATAGGAAACTCTTTCCACCTGGCGGAACAATCCCCTGCAAACCCGCTACTGGCAAGGGCTATGCTGGAGGTCTCTCCGGAGTCAGACGCTGCCCCCATGGGCGATCGGCGGATTCCACGATAGGCTAACCACGCAAACGGGCATCCCGGGATGCGTCCCCCGCCGGATTCCATGCCGGACACGCACCCTCGCCCAGTTCCCATTCAGCGGTGCCAGCACGCCGCCAAGACCACAAGCACCTATGACAGACATCGCCTCTCCCGCCAACGTCGGCTCGCCACCCACCGCTGAAGAAACCAGAAAACGCGTCTTCGCGATCGTCGCCGCGTCGTCAGGCAATCTGGTCGAGTGGTTCGACTTCTATATCTACGCGTTCTGCGCGATCTACTTTGCGCCGTCGTTCTTTCCGAAGGCCGACCCGACCGCACAGTTGCTGAACACCGCCGGCGTCTTCGCGGCCGGCTTCCTGATGCGTCCGATCGGCGGCTGGCTGTTTGGCCGCATCGCCGACCGCAACGGCCGCAAGAACTCGATGCTGATCTCCGTGATCATGATGTGCTTCGGCTCGCTGCTGATTGCGTGCCTGCCCACGTATGCCGCCATCGGCAACTGGGCACCGGCACTGCTGCTGGCGGCGCGTCTGCTGCAAGGCTTGTCCGTGGGCGGGGAGTACGGCACCACCGCCACCTACATGAGCGAAGTGGCGCTCAAGGGTCGGCGTGGTTTCTTCTCGTCGTTCCAGTATGTGACGCTGATCGGCGGCCAGTTGCTGGCCGTGCTGGTCGTGGTGATCCTGGAGCAACTGCTGACCGAAGCCGACCTGAAGGCCTGGGGCTGGCGCATTCCGTTCGTGGTAGGCGCCATCACGGCAGTTGTGGCCCTGCTGCTGCGCCGCACGCTGCATGAGACCAGCACGGCCCAACAACGCAACAGCAAGGAAGCCGGCAGCGTGACCGAACTGTTCCGTCACCACAAGGCCGCGTTCTTCACGGTGCTCGGCTATACGGCAGGCGGCTCCCTGATCTTCTACACGTTCACCACGTACATGCAGAAGTTCCTGGTCAACACGGCGGGCATGCCGATCAAGACCACGAGCTACGTGATGACAGGCTGCCTCTTCCTCTACATGTGCATGCAGCCGATCTTCGGCGCGTTGTCGGACCGCATCGGCCGCCGCAACAACATGCTGCTGTTCGGTGCACTGGGCGCACTGGCCACGGTGCCGATCCTGACCGCACTCAAGACCGTGTCGAGCCCCGAACTGGCCGGCCTGCTGATCTGCATCGCGCTGGCTATCGTCAGCTTCTACACGTCGATCAGCGGCATCGTGAAAGCCGAGATGTTCCCGCCCGAAGTGCGTGCGCTGGGCGTGGGCCTGGCCTACGCCGTGGCCAACGCCATCTTCGGCGGCACCGCCGAATACGTGGCACTGGGCCTGAAGTCCATCGGCCACGAAAACACGTTCTACTGGTACGTCACCGGCATGATGGTCCTGGCCTTCCTGGTCAGCCTGCGCCTGCCACGCCAGGCGAAGTATCTGCATCACGAGCATTGAGACCTGGCCCTGCGCCAGTTCTACGCATCGCATCACGGCCCGCCTTTCAGGCGGGCCGTTTGTTTTTGCGGCGATTGACCGACAGGACCAAACCCTATAATTTGGACCTGTTTCTCAACTCCCTCGATCCGCAATGGGACAACTTCGGGCTCCAAAGACGCTTCCCGCAGAGCTTGATGCACTGCCGGTGGAACACGTCAGCGAATACGTTCTCGAATTCGCCCGCGCTCACCACATCGAGTTCTCCCGCTCAGGTGTGGACGACTGGTCCGAGGCCGTCACCCGGGCGGCCGGCGACGACGTGGCGCTCGATGCCACCGAAAAGCTCCTGGTGACGCTCAAGAAGCAGCAGTTGATCAGCGGTCGCCAGATGGCACGGCTGATGACGAACCATATGCGTGAGCGCAAGCATGTTCGACCCGTTCAGTGATTTCGAGACTGCGGGTTATCTCAGAAATTTTGAAGGACTCAAGGACCCCGACGAGATCAAGGTTCAGGAGCATGCATTCTTCGAGGCCAACCTTGAGGAAGCGCTGGATCGCCTGAGCAATCATAACGGCCCACTGGCATACCAGCATTTCCTTGAAGTGCACGCGATTCTCTTCCAGGACTTTTACCCTTGGGCCGGACAGGACCGCCACATGCTGGACGTGGGCCGCCTCGTCGAGAAAGGCGATGTGCAGTTCGAAGTTGCGGAACGCAGCCGCCAGGCAGTGGAATGGGGACTGCGCATGGGCAACGATACCCGGACCATTCGGCTGAAGCCAGGTGCAGTCATGGGAGCGTTTGCCTGGGGCCATCCGTTTCTCGATGGCAATGGCCGTACGATGCTGCTGGTACATACCGCGCTCTGCGCACGCGCGGGATTCTCGATCGCCTGGCAGCTGACGCGCAAGAATGAGTACTTGCGGGCTTTGACGGCCGAGATCAGGACACCGGACCAAGGTGCACTCGATGAATATTTCAGGCCGTTGATTTCGCCGATGTCGTCCAGAGACGACTGGTTGTCACAGATCATCGCACTGCCCGGCCTTGATGGCAGCCAGATGGATGAAAACGTTGCTTATCAGGCAAACGACGCTGATGCTGTCGAGCGATATACCGAAGCTGCCCGAACTCGGGCACAAAGCCTCGATCCATCCAACAGCCAACCGTGAACTCCATGGCAAACTAAGGGGCCTTCGGGCCCCTTACTCTTTTCCAGCCCCGCAACCCGCCGCGTCCGCCTCATGGATCTCAATGCCCTGCGCCTGTTCGTCGATATTGTCGACGCCGGGAATCTCAGCGCCGCTGCGCGCAAGCTCAAGATGACGCGTGCCAATGTCAGCTATCACCTGAAGGCGCTGGAAGAGGAGCTTGGGGTGCAGTTGCTGCGCCGGACCACGCGTCATGTGGAACCCACGCCGGTGGGTGCCGGACTCTACGAGCATGGGCGCAACATCCTGGGCGAGGTGGCCGCCGCGAATGCGCTCATCAGCAGCATGGGCAAGAGCCTGCAGGGCCATGTGCGATTGTCCGTACCAACGGGGTTGGGTCATGCGATGCTCTCGCCGCTACTGGTGCAGTTCAAGCAGCGCTATCCCGACATCGTGCTCGATGTGGTCTTCGACAACCGCATCCACAACCTGGTCTCCGAGGATGTGGAGGTGGCGCTGCGCATCATCTCCACGCCGCCGGACTCCGTGGTGGCGACCGAGATCGGCACGGTGGACTGGGTGGTATGCGCCGCACCGTCCTATCTGGAGGGGCGCACGCAGCCCGCGCTACTGGCCGATCTGACCACGCATGCCATCGTCTGCGCCTCGCCGATCGGGCAGAAGCTCAAGATTGCGGGCGTGCGCGATGAAAGCGGTGGCAACAATGGCGGCGAACGCGAGCAGGTGGTGCTCGATCCGACGCTCAGTTCCGAGAACTTCGCGTTCCTGAAGGATGCCGTGGTCAGCGGCCTCGGCATCGGCATCTTTCCGCTCTATGCCGTGGCGGGTGATCTGGAGACTGGCACGCTGGTGCCGTTGCTCGACCACTATCGCATCAGTGTCTTCGGCAGCAAGCTGTTCATGCTGACGATGCCCAACCGCTATCAGACCATGGCCACGCGCTATCTGCTTACGTTCCTGAAGACGGAGTTGCAGGCAATCTGGCCTCGCGTCCGTGGCGCCAGTGCCTATAGTGAGAGCACCGAGGACTAGACGGCGCGGTGCGCCGAAGGAAGGCGAATCATGGCAATGGCAGGCACGCTGGCCGGCCGGCTCAGCCGGATGAACAGCCAGTTCGATATCGTGCATCACCCTTACAGCCTCAGCAGCATGGCCACTGCACAGGCTGCCCACGTTCCCGGCCACCGGCTCGCGAAAACCCTGCTGCTTGAAGACGAGAGCGGTTACGTGACTGCCGTGATCCCCTCGAATCATCATCTGCAGATGATGGCCATTCGCGACCTTTCGGGCCGAGATCTCGTGCTGGCACATGAAGACGACATTCGCGAAGTCTTCAAGGATTGCGAGCTTGGCGCGATCCCGCCCTGCGGCATGTCATACGGCATGCAGACCTATGTGGATGAGAGCCTGTTCGACGAACCGGAAGTCTGGTTCGAAGCGGGCGATCATATGGAACTGGTGCACATGGCGCGCGATCAGTTCATGACGTTGATGGGCGACGCGCAACGCGGCCGCTTCTCGCACGTCATGATGTAGGGCCGTCGATCCCGCGTCACGCTACCCCCCATCCGACAGCGCCGCCCCCGCAGCGGCGCTGTCGTCTTTCAGATCCACGCCCGAGCGACCCAGCGCCACCGCACCGCGCAGCAGGAAGACCAACCGATCGGCCGCCTGCGCGTACGGCAACCCTTCCGGTCGCACGTTCGAGATGCAGTTGCGCTGCGCATCGGTGCGCCCCACGCGCGGATCGTAGGTCAGGTAGATGCCGAGGCTATCCGGCGAACTGAGTCCAGGCCGCTCGCCAATGAGCATCACCACTTGCCGCGCGCGCATGCATTCGCCGATGTCATCGCCCAGCGCCACGCGCGCCTGTTGCGCCACCACCACCGGGCCGATGTGCCATTGCCTCAATCTTGCAAGCACCGCCTGCAACATCGGCACGCCATGCCGCTGCGCGGCCAGCGCAGACAGACCATCGGCAATCACGAACACCACGTCGAATGGCGGCGTGCCCGGCTGCAAGGCTGCGGCCCCGGCATCGTCAAGTCGCCGTCCCAGATCCGGGCGGCGCAGATACGTTTCGCGATCCGGCGCAGCGCTGTGCACCTGCAGCACGTCCTGCCCGGCCTCGCGCAATGCGGCATCCATCGCACGGACATCGAGCGGCAGATGCACCGCATCGCGCGCCTGGGCATGGGCCAGCCCGAAGGCAAGCACGGCGTCCGTGGTCTGCGCATGGCCCGTGCGTCCGATACCCACCCGGGCGCGCGTGAACTGGCGCAGGCGGCTCCACGGGTCGGCGGTCGTGATATCCGCTGGCGTGTCAGGCATTACAGTCTCCCGGCTTCAAAGGGATCAGATCGATGCCGCCATCGCCAGCAGTGGCTGCCGCGCGGCGGGTTCCAGCAGACGCCCTGCGTCGTCGAGGATGCCCATGTGTTGCAGCCACGTCTCGAATTCCGGCGCTGGACGCAAACCCATCGTCTCGCGCAGGTAAAGCGCGTCATGGAACGCCGTGCTCTGGTAGTTCAGCATGATGTCGTCGGCGCCCGGCACGCCCATGATGAAGTTGATACCCGCCACGCCGAACAGCGTCAGCAGGTTATCCATGTCGTCCTGATCCGCCTCGGCGTGATTCGTGTAGCAGACATCGCAACCCATCGGCACGCCCATCAACTTGCCGCAGAAATGGTCTTCGAGCCCCGCGCGGATGATCTGCTTGCCGTCGTAGAGATACTCAGGGCCGATGAAACCCACCACGGTATTCACAAGCAGCGGTTCGAATCGGCGCGCCACGGCATAGGCGCGTGCCTCCATCGTCTGCTGATCCACGCCGTGATGCGCGTTGGCCGATAGCGCACTGCCCTGCCCTGTTTCGAAATACATGACGTTGTGCCCGACCGTGCCGCGCCGCAGCGACAACGCCGCCTGGCGCGCCTCGTCGAGCAAGGCCAGCGAGATCCCGAAAGCCTCGTTGGCCGCCTGACTGCCGGCCACGGACTGGAAGACGAGGTCCACGGGCGCACCCTGCCCGATGGCACGCAGCGTGTTGGTGACATGCGTGAGCACGCACGACTGCGTGGGCACCGCGTACCGTTCGCGAATATCGTCGACCAGTTTGAGTAGCGCAACGATGGCACCGAGGTTGTCGCTGGCGGGGTTGATGCCGATGGTGGCATCGCCACAGCCATACAACAACCCATCGACGATGGAAGCGGCGATGCCGCGCGGGTCATCGGTCGGATGGTTGGGTTGCAATCGCACCGAGAGTCGGCCCGGCAGACCAATGGTGTTGCGCAAGCGCGTGACGACGCGGCATTTGCGCGCCACCGCAATCAAGTCCTGGTTGCGCATCAGCTTGCTGACGGCGGCGGCCATCTCCGGCGTGATGCCGGGCGCTACGCGAGCGAGCGTGGCGGTATCGGTCTCGTGGCGCAGCAGCCAGTCGCGGAAATCGCCCACGGTCAGGCTGGCCAGTTCGGCAAACGCCGTGGGGTCGTGGCTGTCGACGATCAGTCGCGTGACCTCGTCGTCCTCATACGGCACCACGGCTTCGTTTAGGCACTGCACGAGCGGCATCTCCGCCAACGCCATGCGCGCAGCCATGCGCTCCTCCTCGCTGCCTGCCGCCACGCCAGCCAGCGCGTCACCCGAGCGGGCCGGGCTGGCGCGCGCCAGCAACGTGCGCAGGTCGGCAAAGACGTGCCGGCGGGCGCCGACGGTGTGGGTAAATGCCATGGCGGTCGGTCTCCCGGCTGGTTTGCGCCGTCCGTTGCACTTCTTTCCAATATAGGCGACGAGGCGATGCAAGGTTCGCGCCCAAGCGCTGCCGCCGGGCAGGCCGGCAGTTGTCCGGTCATACTGACTTGCCATTGTTACGCGCCACATCGACAATCAGCGCCTGCCGTACCCTTTTCCCTTCTGCGCAACGCTTTCAGCAAGAACCTCAGCGAAAACATGTCCCGGCTGGATCCAGAACATCCGCAAGACCGCCTTGAAACAGGCGCCCCCTCCTTCTCCGCCGCCCCGCCGAGGCGTTGGTTCACCGTCACGGTCGCTTCCTACCTTGTTGTGGCTGGCGCGCTGCTGCTGGTGATGCAGGCCAATCTGGTGGCTGCGCTGCTGTCGGGCCTGCTGCTGTATTCGCTCGTAGATGTGCTGGCCCCCCGCCTGACGCATTCGCGCCGGGACGCCATTGCCGTAGCCATTTTGTCAGCCATCATCCTGCTGGCGCTGACCGGGGGGATCTGGGCGTTGATCCGCTTCCTCGACATCGACAGCGCCACCATCAACCGGCTGCTCGACCACGCCGCCGACATCATCGACCAGTCTCGCGCGCAGCTGCCGGCCTGGATCAGTGATTACCTCCCGAATGGCGTGGAGGAACTGGGCACCACGTTGATCTCCGCGCTGCGCGCCCACGCGCAGATGGCACAGAAGCTGGGCACCGACATCCTGCGCACGCTGCTGCATATCGTGCTGGGCCTGGTCATTGGCGCGATGGTGGCGCTCTACCGCGCCATCGCCCGACCCAACCGTCGCCCGCTGGCGGCGGCGCTCATCGACCGCGCGCGCACGCTGCAGCAATCGTTTGCGCAGTTCATCTTTGCGCAGATCCAGATCTCGCTGATCAATACGTCGCTGACCGCGGCCTACCTGCTGATCGTGATGCCGTTGTTCGGCCAGCACCTGCCGCTGTCGAAGACGCTGGTCGTCATCACGTTCGTTGCCGGGCTGCTGCCGGTGCTGGGCAACCTGATCTCGAATACGGCCATTGTGATTGCGTCGCTGTCGGTGTCGCTGCCGATCGCCATCGTCTCGCTGCTTTACCTCGTGGTCATCCACAAGCTCGAATACTTCCTGAATGCGCGGATCATCGGCGCGCGTATACAGGCCGCCGCGTGGGAACTGCTGACCGTGATGCTGGTGATGGAAACGATCTACGGCATCCCGGGCGTGATCGCCGGCCCCATCTTCTACGCCTACCTGAAGCGCGAACTGGTGAACGCCGAGCTGGTATAGCCGCAACGGCGATTTGTTAACTCGTTGATTCCATAGGGATGTCGTACGCAGAAATTGGTACGACCAATCTCGTTACGATTGGTCGCTTTCCACGCGACTACGCACGAAATCGATATGAGTCTGCATCGCCGTGCGGGCTTCTTCGGGCCGGCGTGACAGGATGGCGTCGCACAGCGTGCGGTGCTGAAGCAGCAGCAGGTCCGATGAATCGGCATCCGATTCGCGCAATCCAGTGCCATTGATGGTGATGTGCTCCCGCAACATGCCGATCACGCTGGTGTGCAGGTGCAGGAACATCGTGTTGTGTGAAGCCAGCGCAATGGCGTCGTGCAGTTTTGCATCGGCATCGGCCTCGGCGGCCTTGTCGTCGTCCGCGCGCGATGTCTCCAGCGCCTTCATCAACCCCCGTATACGTTTGAGGTCCGACGCGTCCGCGCGCAGCGCGGCGAAGTACGCCGTCGCGCCTTCCAGCACGCGCCGGAATTCGAGGATGTCGTCACGCAGCGCAGGATGGTCGGCTACCAACTGGCCCCAGGGCGACGCGATACCCGTGCGCAACTGATCGGTCACGTACACACCCGCCCCGCGTCGGCTTTGCAGCAGGCCCCGCGCCGCCAGGCGCTGAATGGCCTCGCGGATGGTGTTGCGCGATACACCATATTGCTCCGCCAGCAGACGCTCCGCAGGCAGGCGCGCGTTGACCGGCCACGTGCCGTCCAGCAACGCGGTCTCCATCCTGCGCATGATGTCTTCCACGCGGTTGCGCACCCCTCCCATCGCTCCTTCCTTTCTGTCTGCCAACGCGTCAAGACAAAATTGGCCCAACCAATTTGTACTCCGGCGCGAGAGCGGGAATTATGCGCTCAAAAATGTTGCCGCGCCCGCCCCAGACCGGAATGCGCAGCGGCGCCATCCGGAGGCAGACAATGCAATCCAGGCAATACCCCACAACCGCCCCGTCGCAGGTGTATCTGTTCGGCACCTGTCTCGTCGACCTGTTCGTCCCGCAAGCCGGCCTCGACGCCGTGCGCCTGCTGGAGCGCGAAGGGCTGACCGTCCACTTCCCGCGCGGCCAGAGTTGCTGCGGCCAGCCCGCTTACAGCAGCGGCAACCCAGAGCAGGCGCGCAAGGTGGCACGCGCCCAACTGGACCTGTTCCGCGAGCCATGGCCGATCATCGTGCCGTCCGGCTCGTGCGGCGGCATGATGCGCCACCACTGGCCCACGCTATTCGCGGATGACCCCGAGACGGCTGCGCTGGCCAGCGATATCGCCAGTCGCACCTACGAACTTGCCGAATTCCTGCTCAACGTGCTGCATGTGCGCTTCGACGATCTGCCCGCTGGCGATCACGAGCGCGTGGTGCTGCACACCTCCTGCGCGGCGCGGCGAGAAATGGGGACACGTGTGCATGGCGTGGCGCTGGTCGATGCACTGCCCGGCGTGACGCGCGTGGAGCACGAGCGCGAATCCGAATGCTGCGGCTTTGGCGGCACGTTCTCGCTCAAGCACGCCGATATCTCCGGCGCGATGGTGCGCGACAAGGTGGCCTCCGCCTGCGCCACCGGTTGCGACCGGCTGGTCTCCGCCGATTGCGGCTGCCTGCTCAACATCGGCCACGCCGCCGCGCATGCTGGCGCACCGCTGCCCGTGGAGCATCTGGCGTCGTTCCTGTGGCGCCGGACCGGAGGTGCCGCATGACCGCGATGAGCGCACGCGAACGCATGCTCGGCCGCCTGCGGGCCGCCGTGCCGACATCGGGCCAATCGCTGGCCGCCGATACCGCCGCGCTTGATCGTCGCATCGATCAGCACTTCGATACGCGTCGCGGCGAGCGACCCTCCCTTTCCACGATGATGGTGTCGATGCAGGCCGCGCTCTCGGCCTCGCATGCGGATGTGATCTGTGCCGATGCCACAAGCTGGCCCGCGCGCGTTGCGCAACGTCTCGCTGACGCTGGCGTGCGCCGCCTGTTGCTCGACACACAGCGACCCGAAGGTGCAGCACTGGTAGCCGCGCTGCCCGCAAGCACATCCGCCGTGACCTTCGACTGCCCCATCGATACGTGGAAAGCCGAACTGTTCGACACCATCGATGCAGGCTTCACCGTCGCACGTTCCGGACTGGCCGCTACCGGCACGCTCATCGTGACGCCCGACAGTGGCTCGCCGCGCACGATGTCTCTTGTGCCGCCGATTCACATTGCGCTGGTGTATGCCTCCACGCTACATCCCGACCTGCATGGCGCGGTGCGCGCCGAAAACTGGGGCGCTGGGTTGCCAACCAATCTGGTGATGATCTCCGGTCCGTCGAAGACTTCCGATATCCAGCAGACGCTGGCCTACGGCGCGCATGGTCCGCGCCAGCTATGGGTGGTGATCGTCAACGACGTGGATGTCGCCCTGCAACCGGAGGCCGCGCAATGAGCCAGCAAACCCTGCACTTCGTGCCTTCGGCCGATTTCCGCGCACGCGCCCGCGAGGCGCTCGACGATCCCAAGCTGCGCAAGAGCTTTCGCGGTGCGATGGACTTCCTGCAGCAGAAGCGCGCCGTACAGTTTCCCGATGGCGATGAACTCGAACACCTGCGCGATCTCGGTGAAGCCATTCGCCAGCACGCGCTCGCCAATCTGCCTGACCTGCTGACGCAACTCGAAACCAACCTCACGCGCGCTGGCGTGCAAGTGCATTGGGCCGAGACTGCCGAGGAAGCAAACGCGATCATCCACGGTATTGCCCAGCGGCACGCCGCGAAACGCGTGATCAAAGGCAAGTCGATGGCCAGCGAGGAAATGGAGCTGAACCATTACCTCGCCGAGCGTGGCATCGACTGCATCGAGTCGGACATGGGCGAGTACATCGTGCAGATGGCTGGCGAAAAGCCATCGCATATCGTGATGCCGGCGATCCACAAGACCAAGGCCGATATCGCCGCGCTGTTCGAGCAGAACATCCCCGACACGCCCTACACCGAAGACGTTGACGACCTGATTCAGACGGGTCGCCGCGCGCTGCGGCAGGCATTCGTGCAAGCCGATATCGGCCTGTCAGGTGTCAACTTCGCCGCTGCCGATACGGGCACGCTGTGGCTCGTGGAAAACGAGGGCAATGGCCGGCTCTCCACCACGGTGCCCGATGTACATGTGGCCGTGATGGGCATGGAAAAGGTTGTAGCGAAGCTTGCCCACATCGTGCCGCTCTCGAGCCTGCTGACGCGTTCCGCTACGGGCCAGCCGATCACCACGTACTTCAACCTGATCTCCAGCCCGCGCAAACCGGGCGAGCAGGATGGCCCGCGTGAAGTGCACCTCGTGCTGCTCGATAACGGTCGCAGCCAGGCGTATGCCGACGCGCAGTTGCGCGCCACGCTGCAATGCATCCGCTGCGGCGCGTGCATGAATCATTGCCCGGTCTATACGCGCATTGGCGGCCACGCTTACGGCACCACGTATCCAGGCCCTATCGGCAAGATCATCTCGCCGCATCTGCTGGGTCTCGACGCCACGGCGGATCTCGCCACGGCATCGAGCCTGTGCGGCGCGTGCGGCGAAGTGTGCCCCGTGCGCATTCCGATTCCGCAATTGCTGGTGCGCCTACGCACCGAATCGAATCGCAATCCCGACGAGGCCGTGCCGCATCCGCTGAAGGGACAAGGCGCGAAGTTCAGCCGACGCGAGCATCTGGTCTGGCGCTTCTGGAGCGGCGCGTTCGCGCATCCTGCTGCGTATCGCGTGTTCCGCTGGGCCGCCACGCGCCTGCGCGCGCTGACGCCGTCTGCGCAGATGGGATGGACGCAGCATCGCAAGCCGCTCACGCCCGCGCCAAAGAGCCTCTCGGATCTGCTGGCCGAACGCGACCAACCCGAGTAGCGGCACGCCACGCGCGCAGCCGCCGCACAAGAGTTCAAAGAACCGACACACCACCAAGGAGACCACCAGTGCAAGCCTGGACCCAGATCTATACGCCGCTCGGCAGCCTGTGGCTGTCCGCGCTCGCGGCGGCCATCCCCATCATCTTCTTCTTTGTCGCGCTGGCCATCCTGCGCATGAAGGGCCATGTGGCCGCCGCCATCACGCTGGCGTTGGCACTGGCCGTGGCGATCCTCGCCTATGGCATGCCCGCACCGCAGGCGCTGGCCGCCGCCGGTTTCGGCTTTGCGTACGGTCTGTGGCCGATTGCGTGGATCATCATCACCGCAGTGTTCCTCTACAAGATCGTCGTCAAGACCGGCCAGTTCGATGTCATCCGCGCATCGGTGCTGTCGATCACCGATGACCAGCGACTGCAGATGCTGCTGATCGGCTTTGCATTCGGCGCGTTTCTCGAAGGTGCGGCAGGCTTCGGCGCGCCGGTGGCGATCACCGCTGCGCTGCTCGTCGGCCTGGGTTTCAATCCGCTCTATGCCGCCGGCCTTTGCCTGATCGCGAACACGGCACCCGTGGCGTTCGGCGCGATGGGTATTCCGATCATCGTCGCCGGGCAGGTGACCGGGATCGATCCGATGCATATCGGCGCGATGGCAGGCCGTCAGTTGCCACTGCTCTCGCTGGCTGTGCCGTTCTGGCTCGTTTTCATGATGGATGGGTGGAAAGGCGTGCGCGAGACGTGGCCCGCTGCGTTCGTGGTGGGTGGCAGCTTTGCCGTGACGCAATACTTCACGTCGAACCATATCGGGCCGGAACTGCCGGACATCACCTCTGCACTGGTGAGCCTGATTTCGCTGGCCGCGTTCCTGCGTATCTGGCAACCGCGTTCGGCATCGCAAACGGCTGGCGGTTCCGTCGGTGCGGGCGGCACGATTGCGATGGCTGGCATGGGTGGCGGAATGAGTGGCGGCATGGGGACACCGTCGCACCGCAAGGCGTCGCCGTACACGTTCGGGCAGACCGTGCGCGCCTGGGCGCCGTTCGGCATCCTGACCGCCATCGTTACGGTGTGGAGCCTGCCGTCCTTCAAGGCACTTTTCGCCGCCAACGGCGCGCTGGCCGGCACGGTGCTGAAGTTCAAGGTGCCGATGCTCGATCAGCTCGTCATCAAGACCGCACCGATCGTCGCTTCGCCCAAGCCTTACGAAGCCGTGATGAAGCTCGATCTGCTGTCGGCGGTGGGCACCGCGATCCTGCTGACGTCGATCATCTCGGTGATCCTGCTCCGCATGAAGCCACGCGACGCCATCACCACGTTCTTCGAAACGCTGCTCGAACTGCGCCGCCCGATTCTCTCGATTGGACTGGTGCTCGCGTTTGCATTCGTGGCGAACTACTCGGGAATGTCTTCGACGCTGGCGCTGCTGCTGGCCGGCACGGGCGCGGCCTTCCCGTTCTTCTCGCCGCTGCTGGGCTGGCTCGGTGTGTTCCTGACCGGCTCCGATACGTCTTCAAACGCGCTGTTCTGCTCGCTGCAACACACCACCGCGCATCAGATCGGCGTCTCGGACACGCTGCTTGTTGCAGCCAACACCACGGGCGGCGTCACCGGCAAGATGATCTCGCCGCAATCCATTGCCGTGGCCTGCGCGGCAACGGGACTGGTGGGCAAGGAATCGGAACTGTTCCGCTTCACCGTGAAGCACAGCCTGCTGTTTGCGTTCATCGTGGGGGTGATCACGATGGTGCAGGCGTATTGGTTGACGGGGATGATTCCGGGGTAAATCAGCTCCCCTCTCCCGCAAGCGGGAGAGGGGAGCAAACCAACAGCAACTAGTTAGTCATTCGCCGCCGCCCTCGGCAAAAACTCATTCCCTTCCGTCAACGGCGCATACCGGTACGTCGCCGGTGTCCGGCTCAGTTTGATGGGCGCACCCAGTCCCTTGTAGCCGCCTTCCATCTCCACCACCATCTCGCGATGCGCGGTGTGCGGATGGTTCAATGCATCGGGCACCGATAGTACCGGCGCGCACGGCACGCCTGCTGCGGCGAGTTCATCGGCCAGTGCCTTGCCGTCCCACGTCGCCATCTGCGATTCCAGCGTGCCTTTCAGCATCGCGCGATTCACCGAACGGGCACCTGCCGTGGCAAAGCGTTCGTCGTCGGCCAGTTCGGGCACGCCGATATGTGCGCAAAGGAGGCGGAACTGGCGATCGTTGCCTACTGCCAGGAAGACCGGATCGGTGGCCGTCGCCACGGTGTCGTACGGATAGATGTTCGGGTGTGCATTGCCGGTACGGCCCGGTGTCTTGCCGCTCATGAACCAGTTGGCCGCGTGCGGATGCAGCAGCGACAAACCCGAGTCATAGAGCGCGGCTTCGACGAACTGTCCGCGTCCGCTGCGCTCGCGCTCTTGCAGTGCCAGCAGCACGCCAAGTGCCGCGTTGAGACCCGTGACCATATCGACCACCGGCAGTCCCACACGCAACGGTTCGCCATCGGGTTCGCCGTTGATGCTCATGATGCCGGCCATCGCCTGAATCGCTGCGTCGTAGCCGGGCAAACCTCCAAGCGGACCATCGGCGCCGAAGCCCGACACGCGGCAATGCACCAGGCGCGGAAAGCGCTGCGACAACGCATCGAAGCCGATACCCCACTTCTCCATCGTGCCGGTCTTGAAGTTCTCGACGAGCACATCGGCTTCGGCCAGCAACGCCATCAACACTTCGCGATCAGCATCGGCGGTGAGGTCGAGCTTCATCACGCGCTTGTTGCGGTTCAGCCCGAAATAGTAGGACGCCACGCCATCGCGGAACGGCGGCCCCCAGGTGCGCGTGTCATCGCCCTGCGGCGGTTCGATCTTGAGCACGTCGGCGCCGTGATCGCCCAGGATCTGTCCGCAGAACGGACCGCCCAGGATGCGCGACAGATCGACTACGCGGATGCCGGCCAGCGCGCCGGTACGGGATGGCGTCATGTCTCTTCCTTGTATTTTTTAGCGATGCATCAGTCGAGCTGTGCACCGGATTTCTGCACCACGCCCCGCCACTTGCTCACTTCCGATTTCACGAATGTGCCAAGCTGCTCGGGCGATGTGGACGGCGCCAGTTCCAGCCCCTGCGCCAGCAATGTCTTGCGGACTTCGGGCTGTTGCAGGGCATCGGCAAACGCATGGTTGAGCTTGCCGATCACTTGTGCAGGCGTGCCCGTCGGTGCCACCACGCCAAAGAATACCGAAACATCGAAGCCGGCAACACCCTGCTCGGCAACGGTGGGCACATCGGGCAATGCCTGCGAGCGGCCCTTGGTGGTCACGCCCAACGCGCGCACCTTGCCGCTCTTGATGAACGGCAGCGCGGTCAGTACATCGGTGAACGTCATGCTGACCTGTCCGCCGAGCAGATCGTTCAGCGCCGGACCCGTGCCCTTGTATGGCACATGCTGGAAGTCCGTGCCGGCCAGGTTGTTGAACAGCACGCCTGCCAGATGCGACGACGCGCCATTCCCCGACGATGCATACGTCAGCTTGCCCGGATGCGCCTTGCCATACGCGATCAGTTCCTGCACGTTCTTCGCGGGCACGTTCGCGTTGACCACCAGCACGTTCGGCAACTGGCCGATCTGGATGACCGGTGCGAAGCTCTTCACCGGGTCGTAGTTGATCTTGCGATACAGGCTCACGTTGATCGCGAGCGGCGCGGACGTGCCAAACATCAGCGTGTAGCCATCCGGCTCCGCGCGCGCCACCATCTCTGCGCCGATGTTGCCGCCAGCGCCTGCACGGTTCTCCACGATCACCGGCTGGCCCAGACTGTTTTTCAGCGCGGCAGCCAGCGTGCGGGCCATCGCATCGGTGGGACCACCGGGTGGGTAGGTCACCACGAGCATGATCGGCTTGCTCGGAAAATCCTTTTGTGCAAAAGCAGGCGTGACGGTTGCGCAGAACGCGCAGGCGGCAAGCGCGGCGAGCGCCGCGCGGCGGTGCCATTGGGGCATGGTTGTCTCCGGATGAATCTAGTTATTGGGTATTGCGTGCGGAATGTCAGAACACGTTGATCTGGTCGACGCGCTCCGCTGCGCGCACCGCGCCATCGGCGGGCGGTGCCACGGTATCGGCCAGCCAGTCCGGTTCGATTCCACCGGCCAGTGGGTCTTGCGGCAATACGCGATGCACGAGCACCAGTTGCGCCAGCCGCATGCGGCGTGCCGAGCCGATACGTCCCGCTTCCCAAGCCATGGCCACGGCGCTGGTCACGTGATAGAGCGCCGACCCCGCCTGCCGCGCGAGCACGTCGCCATCGGCGCCCGCATCGGCTGCACGCGATGCCAGTGCGGCAGCATTGGCGATGGCGCGTTCGAATGTGGCGCGTGCTTCGGCATGAAGCGGGGTGTCCTTCAACAGCGTGGCCAGATGGGCCTGCAGCACGGGCAGCGAGCCTTCGCGGCGAATCGCGCGCAGCACGTCGAGTGCGACGATATTGCTCGTACCTTCCCAGATCGACCCGAGGTGCGCGTCACGCACGAGTCGCGGATCGCTCCATTCCTCGATATAGCCGCAGCCGCCGCGAATTTCCATCGCATCGCCGGTCACCTTGCGCGCATCTCGGCAAGCGCGGAACTTGATCAGCGGCGTCAGGATGCGCATCAGCGGATACGCATCGGCTTCGCCTGCATCGGCACGGCGCAATGCCTCGGCGGTCTGGAACACCATCGTGCGCGCCTGCTCGGTGGGCAGCGTGAGCTTGAGCAACTGGCGGCGCATCAGCGGCATGTCAGTAAGCCGCTTGCCGAACGCGCGACGCTCGCGAGCGATGAACTGGCCTTCGGTCAGCGCACGACGCATCAGCCCCGCCGCGCGCACACCGTTCGACAACCGCGAGTTGTTGATCATGTCGGCCATCTGCACAAAGCCCCGGCCCGGCTCGCCCACCAGATGTGCGTGTGCCCCTTCCAGACGGATTTCGCCGCTGGCCATCGATCGCGTGCCGAGCTTGTCCTTGAGACGGATGATGCGATAGTGGTTCGTACTGCCATCGGTCAACGTACGCGGCAGCAGGAACAGCGACACGCCCTTGATGCCATCGACGCTCGACCCATCGGCCTCTTCCATGCGCGCCAGCACCATGGCGAGTGCCGCGTCGGGATTCGAGCAGAACCACTTGTCGCCCACCAGTCGCCAGCCGCCTTCGGCCTGCGGATCGCGGATGGCGCGCGTGGCGGTGGCCGCAACATCGGAGCCGGCGCCCTGCTCGGTCATGAACATCGCGCCCTGATACAGATCGTCGAAGACCTGCGTGGTCAGGCTCGGCAGGAAGCGCTCAACGAGTTCAGGATCGCCGAACTTTCGCAGCGTGCGCGTCAGCGAATCGGTCATCGACAGCGGGCAGCACAGGCCGAACTCCGCCTGCACGAAGAGGTACGTCAGCGCGTACTTGGCTGCGGGCGGCATCGGCTTGTCCCAGCCCAGCACGCCGCCACGATGCGATGCCGCGGCCAGCCCGAACTCGGCAAACGCCACACGCTCCAGCTCGATATACGACGGATGCTTGTGGATCTGCTGCGCATCCATGCCGCTACGTGTGCGGTGAGAGAGGGTCGGCGGCGCGTGGTCCGCTTCGTTGGCCAGCGTGTCGAGCACGCCACCGGCCAGCGCACCCATGCGCTCCAGATGCGGCAGCAGGTGGTTGAACAGATCTGCGGGCAGGTAGAGCGGCAGCAGCGCGCGCAGGTCAGGGTCGGCGGTGAACAGGCTGGCGCCGTGGCGATCCGGTACGGGGTGCGCCGCTTCGGGGACAGCGAGAACGGCGGCAGGGGCGACGGCAGGGGCGGCGCTGGTCATGAATATCGTCTCCGGAAGGTCCCTGCCCTGCAGAACGCGTTCGACGAATGCTTTCTAACGCAGCGGGCGGGATGGTTTGGGACCATTATTCGATCGGCAACGATTCGCGTCCAATTCTAAAATTGGCTTGATCCATACAAAATTCATATCGCCATGGAATTCCGCCACCTCCGCTATTTCCTCGTGCTGGCCGAGGAACTGCACTTCGGACGCGCCGCCCGGCGGCTATCGATCTCCCAGCCGCCGCTGTCGCTGAACATCCAGCAACTGGAGGCGTCGGTGGGCGCCCGGCTATTCGAGCGCGACAGCCGGGGCGTGCGGCTCACGGCGGCGGGGCGGGCATTTCGGGAATCGGCGTCGGCCTTGCTTGCGCAGGCGGAGTCGGCCCGGCTACTGGCACGCGAGATCGAGGCGGGGGCGGTGGGCAGGCTACGCATCGGCTTTGTGGGGTCGATGCTGTATCGCGGGCTTCCGCAGTGGCTCCAGGATTTCCAGGCGCGCTACCCCGGCATCCACGTGGCGCTGACGGAACTCAACTCGCAGGAGCAGATCGACGCGCTGCTGCATGGCGAACTCGACGCGGGCTTCGTCCACACCAGCCGTGTACCCGACGAACTGGCTGCCACACTGGCCCATACCGAGCCGTTTGTCTGCTGCATGCCGGCCGATCATCCGCTGGCCGCGCAGGATACCGTGGCGTTCGCGGAGCTGCGGGGCGAACCGTTCGTGCTGTTCTCGCGCAAGGCGTCGCCTGACTACTACACCCGCATTTTCGACATGTGTGCCGCGCACGGCTTCTCTCCGCGCATCCGGCACGAGGTGCGGCACTGGCTCTCGGTGGTCTCCCTCGTCTCGCAGGGCATGGGCGTGGCATTGGTCCCGGCTGCAATGGAACGCTCGGGCATGGCCGGGGCGGCATTCCGGCCCCTGCGTGAGGCCACGGTGCCGTCTGAAGTCTTTTGTGTGTGGAAAAAGACACCTGACCACCCTGCGCGCGATCATTTCGTCGCCACGATCCAGGTGGCCGCCGGGCATCCCGGGCACTAGAATGGCCAGCCAAAGAAAAAAGCCACCGGCCCAAAGGCCAGTGGCTGTGAAGTACGCGTGGAACGGGGTGTTCAGCGTGCTGGTAGCTTATTCCGGCCGGTACGGCGGACCAATACCACAAATGTGGTATTCGGAAGGATCGCGGGCCGGAGCGTGCCGATTAGTGCATCGGACGATGGGAATCCACCCGTTTGGATGTTTCTTGTTCCATTCATCCTGCCACCACCGTTCGAACATGAAATTTCTGTCATCTGCGCGCAAGGGATGGCTTACGAACGGCTTTCGGCGCGGAAATCGTACGGATGCTATACAATCGAGAACGATTTTTATTTACCTGCGCAACAGGATTCCCCTGTTTTTTCCTCTGCGTGCGGCGGTCACTTCCGCCCCCTCTGGACTGGAACCCCACAATGCGGTTGTCTGAATTGCCCCGGCGAACTGTCGCCACAGTGAAATCGGTGGATGACACCACCCCGAACGATCCCGTGGCGCGACGTCTGCGCGATCTGGGATTCGTACCGGGCGAAACCGTGCAGATCATCGCCTTCGGTCCTTTCGGCAAGGACCCGATGGTGGCCCAGGTGGGCTACACCCGGTTTGCCCTGCGCCGTATCGAAGCCGCGCGCATTACGGTGGAAGTGGCCAGCGCCTCGGTCTCCAGCATCGCCCCTGCCAGCCAGGAAGCTTCCGACGCGGCCCAGCGCATCGCCTGACCGCCCGAACGCCCGAAACGCCAGACCGTCCGATCACCTGCACAGCCCGTCCGCCGCCAGGATCTCTCGCCCATCATGTCAGCAGCTCCGAATTCGTCCGCCCTGCGCATTGCGCTGGTCGGCAACCCCAATTGCGGCAAGACCGCACTGTTCAACCGCCTGACCGGTAGCCGCCAGAAGGTAGCCAACTACGCTGGCGTCACGGTGGAGCGCAAGGAAGGCTTCTTCACGTCGCCGGCCGGCCGCACCGTCCGCATCCTTGACCTGCCGGGCGCCTACAGCTTGCATTCCGCCAGCCTCGACGAAGCCATCACCCGTGAGGTCTGCATGGGCCAGCGGGCCGACGAGCCGCGTCCGGACCTGCTGGTCTCGGTGGTGGATGCCACCAACCTGCGCCTGCACCTGCGGTTCGTGCTCGAACTGCGCCGCCTGGGCCTGCCCATGGTGGTGGTGCTCAACATGAGCGACTCCGCCGCACGCCGTGGCATCCTGATCGACCGCGAAGCGCTGTCTCAGGCGCTGGGCGTGCCTGTGGTGCAGACCGTCGCGGTCAAACGCGACGGCGCCGCCGCGCTGGTGGGGCTGTTCGACGAAACGCTGCCGCCGGCCCTGCCCGCCCAACCTCTCGATAGCGTGTCCGAACTCGACACCCACGCCGAGGTGAAGCGCCTGCTGGACGCCGCCGTGACGATGCCCGCGCGCACCGCACGCATCGACGATGCGGTGGACCGTGTGGTCCTGCATCCCGTGTTCGGCCTCGTCATCCTGGCCGTGCTGCTGTTCTTCATGTTCCAGGCCGTGTTCTCGTGGGCCGAGCCGATGATGGACGGTATCGAGGGCGGTGTGCACTGGCTGGGCGAAGTCGTGGGCGCGATGATGCCCGACGGCATGCTCAAGAGCCTGCTCGTGGACGGCATGATCGCGGGCCTGGGCAGCGTGATCGTGTTCCTGCCGCAGATTCTGATCCTCTTCCTGTTCATCCTCACGCTGGAAGAGTCGGGCTACCTGCCGCGCGCCGCGTTCCTGCTGGACCGCCTGATGATGGGAGCCGGCCTGTCGGGCCGCTCGTTCATTCCGCTACTGTCAAGCTTCGCCTGCGCGATCCCCGGCATCATGGCCACGCGCACGATCCAGGACCCGCGCGACCGCCTGACCACGATCCTCGTTGCGCCGCTGATGACCTGCTCGGCGCGGCTGCCGGTGTACGCGCTGCTGATCGGCGCCTTCATTCCGGAACGCACCGTGGCCGGCCTGTTCAACCTGCAGGGTCTGGTCCTGTTCGCCCTGTACGTGGCCGGTATCGTCAGCGCGCTGGTGGTGGCCTACGTGCTCAAGTGGTTCCGCCGCGACCGCACCGACCATCCGCTGCTGATGGAGCTGCCGTCGTACCGCGTGCCGAATCCGCGCGATATCGCCATCGGCCTGTGGGAGCGCGCCCGGATCTTCCTGTCGCGCGTGGGCAAGGTGATCCTGACGCTGACGGTTCTGCTGTGGTTCCTGGCCACGTTCCCGTCGCCGCCGGACGGCGCCACCCAGCCTGCGATCGACTACAGCTTCGCCGGCATGATCGGCCGTGCGCTGGAGTATGTGTTCGCGCCGATCGGCTTCAACTGGCAGATCTGTATTGCACTGGTGCCGGGACTGGCTGCACGCGAAGTGGCAGTTGGCGCGCTGGCGACGGTATATGCGCTGTCAGGTAGCGACGAGGTCGTGTCCGTTCAACTGGCCCCGATGATCGCCGCGCAATGGTCGCTGGCCACGGCGCTGTCGCTGCTGGCGTGGTACGTATTCGCCCCGCAATGCATCTCCACGCTGGCCGTGATCAAGCGCGAGACCAACTCCTGGAAGGTGATGGCCGTCTCGGCCGCCTATCTGACCGGACTGGCCTACTTTGCCTCGTTCGTCACGTACCGCGTGGCGCTGGCATTCAGCTAGATCGACGGAAACTGGCAACACGCAACCGGGTCAAACGGCCATGACGCTCTATCACGCCTTTGAAACCATCGTGGTCCCCCTGATCGTGCTGGCCTGTGCCGTGCATGTGGCGGGCCGATACATGCCCCGCACGCGCGAGCGCACCAAGGCCAGCCTGGCGGCCACGCTAGGCGGCGCCTCGGCCCCCGGCTGGCGCGGCTGGCTGGCCCGCCGGCTCTCTCCCACCCAGGCGGCGGGCTGTGCCTCGGGATGCGAGACGAACAGCGGGTGCGGCACCTGCGGGTCGAATACATCAGGCGGCGCGGGTTCATCGGACAGCGGTAAGGCCAGTGACGAACAGGTCATACGATTTGTGCGAAAGACCTGATCCGATATCCAAACGGAAAACAAGAACGGCGACCTCGGGGTCGCCGTTTTGGTTTGGATCGCCGAGAAAATCCGGCACGCAGAAACGGGTACGCTTTTTATCGCGTTGGGTTTCTCCCCTCTCCCGCTTGCGGGAGAGGGGCGGGGGTGAGGGCAGGCGGTGAAATTGCCATCTGGTCGGCAAGCAGACCCTCCGACCCTCACCCCCAACCCCTCTCCCACGGTGTGGGAGAGGGGAGCCAGACTAGGAGGGCAGAACCCAACTACTGCGCAGTCCCCGGAATCATCAGCGAGACCGGCGTGTCGGTGCCGGCCGTGCAGGTGGCCTTGAGCATGAACGGTCCCGAGCCAGTCGGCACGATGTTGCGCGAGTTGTCCGTCAATGCCGGCGTCAGCGTAACCGGGCCGCTCACCACGCTCCAGGCCCAGGTGCCATTGCAGTTCATGATGCCGTTGTCGATGCCACGCTCCATGACGTGTGCCGCCACCGGGATGCCGCCGCCCGGCACCACCAGGGGGTTCGGGCCGTCATAGACCAGTGCCCACTTCGGGGTCTCGGTGACCAGCAGCGAGGCGCGTGGCTTGGCGGACAGCGTCAGGCTGCTAGCCATTTCCGAGAGCACACTCTGCAGCGGCAGCGACCCGTTCGGCCGGCTCGTGGTCACCGTGGTGACGTGCGTGGTGCCGTTGATCAGCGCTGCCAGCGAGGGCGAGGTGGTGGTGATGGTCCACAGGCCGGTGAAGTCCGCCGTGGAATCCGTATTGTCGTTGCGCACCACCTGCGAGTTGTACTGCTGCGGATAGCCGTTGAGCACGTTCAGCGCGTTGATCTGCTGGCCGTACTGCGACAGCACCAGCCGGTACGTCTGCACGGTGGTCTTGAACACCGACACCAGGAAAGCGCCGGTCAGCGTGTTGCCATCGGGCGTGGTCACCTGGACGCTGACCACCGATTGCGCCGCATTGTCGCTACTGTTCACGCCGGTCAACGTACCGACGTTGGCCGCGCCTGTTACCGTCACCGCTGCCGTGCTGCTGCGCCACGTCCAGCCGATGCCGGCCGACGAGCGATCCGCGCCGTCGCTGTCGATCAGCGAGGCCGTCACCGGCAGCACCTGGCCGTTGGTCATCGACAACACCGGATACGGCAGTGCCAGGCTGTAGGTTTTCACGCCCGGTGCCACGACGGTGATCGTCGCCGTGGTGAGCGGCAACGTCGTGGTAGCGCCGCCAGCGCCCGTCACGGTAGCCACCACATTGATCGACGCGGTGCCCGTGGCAATGCCCGTCACCAGGACGCTGCCTGGCACCGTGCCATTGGCCACGGCCGCCACAGCGCCGTTCGAGCTCGACCAGACAAAGCTCGTGGAACCTGTCACGTCGTTGCCGAGGTCGTCGACCACCGACGCCGCCAGCGTGATCGAATTGCCCACGCTAACCTGGCCCGAGGTCTGGTTCATCACCAGCGTGTAGGACTTGGCAACCGGCGTGGTGGTACCACCACCGCCGCCACCGCTGCCACCCGTGTCCGTCGGCGCGGCGGCACCGCTGCCCGATCCGCCGCCCCCACCTCCGCCGCAAGCTGCCAACATCATTGCCGTTGCCATGCAGGCGAGCCAGCTCGTCCACGTGCGTGTACGCATGATTTGTCCCCTTCGTCGTTATCGGTCCCGTTCCACCTGATAATCAATCTAGGCGCGATGGTCCGCGCGATGTACCGGCCAGAGGACTGAGCGGCAGCGTACAAAACGGGGGGAAATCATCCGTTCGGGGTAAGCCGAACGTTCGTGCGTGAGAACCCGATGTGGGCGACTGCGAGCCTGTTCGACACTGCTGGCGAGCTGGCCGAGGAATGCACCCCCGTTGACGGCACTACGGGTTTTGCACTACTCTGCGTCAGTCGTCTGCCACACGCGGACGTCGATTTCCTCAGCCCCCGCTTTCTGCCCGAATGCACGCAATCGCCCTCAACCTCCGCCACGCCGCCGATGCCCTGCGCATCGATGTCGCCGTGCGCGCGCGCGTTGCCGGCCTGCTGGGCGCTTCCTCGCTACTGCTAGACCTACCGATCGGTTGCCGGGCCTAGAGCCCGTGGCAAGCTCGGCAGCCCTCAGCCTCTTTTTCCGTCTTTCCGTTTGACTTGAGACGTCCGCACGACGGTCCGTCTCGTCCCCACTTCCTTAGCGAGGGAGAACACTCATGCCCATGTTGCGCAACCCCAGCACCAAATACCGTCCCGCCACCGTTGTCGATTTGCCTGACCGCACCTGGCCGTCGCGCCAGATCACGCGTGCACCGCGCTGGATGAGCACCGACCTGCGCGATGGCAACCAGGCACTGATCGAGCCGATGAACGGCGAGCGCAAGCTCCGCTTCTTCGAGCAACTGGTCAAGGTTGGCATCAAGGAAATCGAAGTCGCGTTCCCGTCCGCATCGCAGACAGATTTTGACTTCGTGCGCATGCTGATCGAGGAGAATCGCATTCCGGACGACGTCACCATCGTCGTACTCACGCAGGCCCGCGAAGACCTGATCCGCCGCACCGTGGAATCGGTGCGCGGCGCCAAACGCGCTACCGTCCATCTGTACAACCCCATCGCACCGGCCTGGCGCCGCATCGTCTTCAATGCCTCGCGCGAGGAGATCAAGGAGGTGGCCGTGGCCGGCACCCGCCTGATCCGCGAACTGACCGATGCGATGCCCGGCACTGCATGGTCGTACGAATACTCCCCGGAGACCTTCAGCCTCGCAGAACTCGATTTCTCGCTGGAAGTTTCCGATGCGGTCTCGGCAGTGTGGCAACCCGACGCCACGCGTCCGATGATCCTGAACCTGCCGACCACGGTGGAATGCAGCACGCCCAATATCTTTGCGGACCAGATCGAATGGATGCACCGCAAGCTTGCGCGCCGCGAACACATCGTGCTGTCGGTTCATCCACACAATGACCGTGGCACCGCCGTCGCTGCGGCAGAACTGGCCGTGATGGCTGGCGCGGACCGCGTGGAAGGCTGCCTCTTCGGCAACGGCGAGCGCACCGGCAACGTGGATCTCGTCACGCTGGGGCTGAACCTCTACACGCAGGGCGTGGATCCCGAACTGGATTTTTCCGATATCGACGAAGTCAGGCAGTGCGTGGAGCATTGCAACCAGCTGCCCGTGCATCCGCGTCATCCGTATGTTGGCGACCTCGTCTTTACGGCATTCTCCGGCTCGCACCAGGACGCCATCCGCAAGGGCTTTGCGCAGCAGAAGCCCGACGCGATCTGGGAAGTGCCCTACCTCCCTATCGACCCGGCCGATCTGGGCCGCAGCTACGACGCGGTGATCCGCGTGAACAGCCAGTCGGGCAAGGGCGGCATGGCGTATCTGCTGGAACAGGTGCATGGCATCTTCATGCCGCGCCGGCTGCAGATCGAGTTCAGCCGCGCGGTGCAGGTCATGACCGACGAGACGGGCCTGGAGGCCAGCGCCGAGGATCTCTACGCGCTGTTCCGCCGCGAATACCTCGATGTGGATGCGCCGATTCGCCACGTCTCGCATCGCATGGTATCGAACGGCGACAGCGTGGAGATCGAGATGGAGCTGGTACGCGACGGCCAGCCCGTACGCGTGCGCGGCGCGGGCAACGGCCCGATCGATGCGGCCGTGGATGCCTTCTCGCGCGGCCTGGGCATCGCGGTGCGCGTGATGGACTATCACGAGCACGCCATGACCACCGGCGCCAACGCCAATGCGGCCTGCTATGTGGAAGTACGCGTGGGCGATTCGCCGACGGGGTTCGGCGCAGGCGTGGATACCAGCATCGTCACGGCATCGCTGAAGGCGGTGATCTCCGGCGTCAACCGACACCTCGCTGCGCGTGACGGCGGGCAGGCGAAGGCCGCCTGACGGGGCGCAGTCTCTCTGCAGACCAGGAATCGGACTCGGAAGAATCCGATAACGTCATGAGAAAAACGGTGTGCCCTGCCCCCACAGGGCACACCAGCAAAGACGTCCTTGCGGACGCCCACGACATGCGCGGTGCACAAACCACGTGCGCACAGCGTACGGGTGGGCGTCGGCGGACGCCACGAATAAAACCGCATGTAAATAGAAGCATCGGGGCACAAGCGCAAGCCCCTGACGATTGAATGAGCGGGCGGTGTCGCGTGTTGGCGACGCATACGCGCCCCGGACCTATCGGCTGCACACCAATTGTTTTGGGTCAAAGTCCGACGGATTGGCAGCGGACACACTGGTCGCACTTTTTCGATGTTAAGTGCCCAGACCCCATGACTACTATCACCACTCCCCGCCGCAAGACTGTCGCTTCCTCGATCTGCATGGCGCTCGCTGCCGCCACCATCGGCACGCTGTCCGCACCCGCCTTTGCCGCCGATGAAGGCCAGAGCAACTGGATGGTCCGCCTGCGCGGCACCTACCTGGACATGTCGAACAAGTCGGACCCGGTCGGCGGCGTGGGCGCCTCGGACCGCATCCACGTCAACAACAAGTGGATTCCGGAAGTCGACATCACGTACTTCATCGTGCCGCACATCGCCGCCGAACTTGTGCTGACGTACCCGCAGAAGCAGAACGTGAGCCTCGATGGCGCGAAGATCGGCACGTTCAAGCATCTGCCGCCGAGCCTGCTGCTGCAATATCACTTCCTGCCGAACGGCACGTTCCGTCCGTACGTCGGTGCCGGCGTCAACGTGACCCGCATCTACGGTGCGGACCTGGCAGGTGGCACGCTGGGCCTCGACCGCTGGAGCGTGGGTCCTGCGCTGCAGATCGGCATGGACTACAAGATCAACAAGAACTGGTTCCTGAACGTGGACGCCAAGAAGGTCTGGATCTCCAGCAACGTCTACTCTGGCTCGACCAAGGTCTCGACCGTCAACCTCGATCCGTGGCTGTTCAGCGCGGGCGTCGGCTACCGCTTCTGATTCTCCTCGCTTGTACCTTTGCAGCACCTGGAAGGGTTGTCTATCCGGCGCCCTCTCCGCCTCCCTGCGCGCGGCAATCCCGCGCGCTTTTTTATTTCTGGGGAGGCGGTAAAGAAAGGCGGAGTTGCGCGATCCTTTAGCGGAACGCCGGTTCGTCGAAGCTGCGCAGTTTGCGCGAATGGAGTTGCTCCACGCCGTTCTCGCGCAGGATGCGGATCGCTTCCAGGCCGATGGTCATATGCTGACTGACCCGCTGCCGATAGAAGGCGTTGGCCATGCCGCGCAGTTTCAGCTCGCCGTGCAGCGGCTTGTCCGAAACACACAGCAACGTGCCGTACGGCACCCGCAGGCGGAAGCCATTGGCCGCCACCGCCGCGCTTTCCATATCGATGGCGATGGCCCGTGACTGGTTGAACCGGGCATAGAGCGCCTTCGATTTCAGTTCCCAGTTGCGGTCGTCGGTCGATACCACGGTGCCGGTCCGCATACGCGTCTTCATTTCCGTGCCCGACAAACCCGTCACGCGTGCCACCGCTTCCTGTAGCGCTACCTGGATTTCGGCAATCGGCGGCACTGGGACCCATGGCGGCAGGTCGTGGTCGAGCACATGATCGTCGCGCACGTAGGCGTGGGCCAGCACGTAGTCGCCAAGCTGCTGCGAGCGTCGCAACCCGCCGCAGTGGCCCACCATCAACCAGCAGTGGGGACGCAGGACCGCGAGATGATCCGTCATGGTCTTGGCGTTAGACGGACCCACTCCGATATTCACGAGCGTCACGCCCAGCCCATCTTCGCGCACCAGATGGTAAGCGGGCATCTGCGGCAGGGCACGTGGGCGCGTGGCTTCCTCGGGCTCCGCGGCACCCAGTTCCTGCACGATATCGCCGGGCTCGACGAACCGCACGTAGCCATCGCCACCGCCGTCGGCCATCAGGCCCCGGCCCAGTGCGACGAACTCGTCGACGTAGCGCTGGTAGTTCGTGAACAGCACGAAACGCTGGAAGTGTTGCGGCGCCGTACCCGTGTAGTGGTACAGCCGCTGCAGCGCCAGATCCACGCGCTCGGCGGAGAACAGTGACAGCGGCCAGGCCTCGCCCGGCGTAGGCTCGTACGTGCCGTTGGCAATCGAATCGTCGATGCGGCTCAGCTCGGGCAGCACGAAGGATGCCTCCAGCTCGCGCGCCTGGGTGTAGCTGATGTCCGTGGTCGAGGCCTCGATCACGAACGGCAGCGGGATGGGCTGCCGGGATAGCCCCACCACCACCGGCACGCGGTGATAGCGCATCAGGCGCTCGATCTGGTCTCGGTAGTAGTCGCACAGCAGGTCGGGACGCGTCACCGTGGTGCCATAGACGCCGGGGTACGCCACCGTACCCCAGGAAGGCCGGCTGTCGGTGACCATCGTTTCCAGATTGACCGAGATGCCGAGGTAGGGATAGCAGGCGTGCGCGGCGGACGGCAGCGGCTTGCCGTGGGCGAAGGCATCGAAGCGTGCCCGCACCGCCGCCACGGAACTGTCGTAGATCTCGCGAATGCGTGCCAACGCGCTGTCGGCATCGTTGAACTCGGCCAGCTGATCGGCCGGATGGGCGGAAGAGAAGATCGGGGCATTCATGGCAGCCATCATACCGCCAGCTTCCGACGCCTGTCAGGTGTCTCGCGTGCGCGTCCGAACCGTGCGCGCCGCCGCATTCGGTGGATAAAGAGCGGCCAAAAGGCGGACAAAGTTGTTTGACGCCGCCGCATCCGCTTCGCTACACTCTGTCGCCAAATTGCGCGGCACTGGCACGACGTGCCCCGTGCGTCAATGGCTGGCGCGCATCCATGCCCTACTTTCGTCGGGGTCGGATGGCGAAATGCCGGTAGCCGGTATCACGCAGGAGGAATCGTCGATGGAAGTTCGTAACCCGTTGCCCGAGGAAATCGAGGCCGCCAGACAGCTGCTGGTTGCCAACGGTTGGGAACAGGTCAACAACCCCGAACGGTTCGCGCAACTGATCGCCAACTCCCAGCGGGTGGCGGTGGCCGTGGAGAACAGCGAGGTCATCGGCTTTGCCCGCGCGCTCTGCGACGATATCTCGAACGGCTATATTTCGATGGTCGCCGTGGCGCCCCAGCACCGTCGCCGTGGCATCGGCCGCGCGCTGCTGCGTCATGTCATGGGCAACGATCCCGACATCACCTGGGTGCTACGCGCCGCACGCTCCTCCGAAGCCGCGTTCTTCGGCCAGCTCGGTTTCACGCCGTCCATGGTGGCCATGGAGTGGCGCCGCCGTTAGGCCGCTTTCCCTCCTTCACAACGTTCCCTGAGCACACCGCCCCTACTCGGCCATCGCGCGCCGGAAGTCCTCGGCCGTACCCATCTGGCGGAACAGCTTGCCACCGGGCGCGAAGCGGTCCGCCGAAGACAGCCCACCCACGACGACGGGATCGAATCCAGCCTCGCGCACCAGCGCCGACGCCACCATGAGCGCCTCGGCATCGTTGCCGGCCAGCGGCACGGCCATCAGCGGTGGCTTGCGATGGCTTTCCCGCGCGAATTCGCCCGCGCCGGTGAAATTGAACACCCGCACCACGCGCGCGCCGCGCAGGTATCTGGACGTGGTAGCCCCGATCCCGTTGGCCTTGACCTCCTCCACCACCGCGCCATCCCGTCCGCTGATGGCATTGGTGGCATCGAGCACGATCTTGCCGCGCCATTCGTTCTGCTGCCCAACCTCGGGCACCGCGCCGTAGGGGACGGCCAGTAACAGCACCTCTGCAAACGCCACGGCCTGCGCCACAGTGCCGGCCTGCGCGAGGGGTCCGAGGCTGTCAGTCAGCGGCTTCAGGGTTTCCGGGTGGCGCGACGAGAACATCACCGGGTGCCCGGCCTTGACCCAGAGCCCGCCGATGGTGCCACCAATCTTGCCGGAGCCGATCACGCCGATCCTCGATTTGCCCTTGTCCTTGTCTCGGGTCTTGCCCGATCCCGACTGGGCCACCGCATGCGTGGCGGGTAACGCCAGCAGCAGGCTCCAGCCGCCCGCGATCAACACCCTGCGACGGCTCGTCTTCCGCCCGTGAGGTATCTGCGCCATGAGGTCTCTCCGAGAGGTCCGATCCTGTCACTCTAGGCCATCACGGCATGCGGAGCGATCAGGTTGTCACGGAACCGTCATCCCCCGTGCCTAGACTGGCGCGCGGCAACGTGCCGCGTACGACGCACGCTTGCCCAGACGACAACAACACAGGAAAGATCATGGGAAGCAGGTCGAGGAACACGGGACACCAAGCGGGACACCAAGCGGGACACCACGCGGGACGCCACGCACCATCGGCTATCGCCACGGTCACGATGCTGGCGCTGGCCGCCACACTGGCCGCTTGCGGCGGTAGCGATGACAACGGCAGCACCGGTAGCAACAACGGCACGGGCAACAACGGCGGCACCGGCACCACGCCGGCAGCCGTGCAGCCGCTGTCGGGTGGCTCGCTCTACGTGGGCGCGGTGAGCTTCGGCGACACGGTCTCCGTGGCCCTGGACCAGCCCGCCGCCGGCCAGTTGACGCTGCGCTTCCTCGATTCGCGCTTCGGACTGGCCGGTACACTGGTGGGTCAGTACACGGTCGAGGGCAACATGTATCGCGTCTCGAAGCTGGCTGCGGTCGGCAGCGACGTTCCCGCCGCGCTGGCCGCCGCCGCTGCATCCATCACATTCAGCTTCACGCTTGACGATGGCCTGCTGTCCGGCGCGCTGGGCCAGGTGCCCAACGTCCTGGCCGGCAACGGTGCACTGTTGCAGGGTTATGTCTCCGCCGCGAACCGTGGCGCGCAACTGGCCGATGTGGTCGGTACCTACAGCTATCTTCGCCAGGCTGGCGACACTGCCACGGCTGGCCAGCTTGCCATCGATGCGAGCGGCGCCGTGCGTGTCTGCGCGGGGCAAGGCTACGCCGCAACCTGCGCCGGTGGTCAGGTCGGGCAATTGAGTGCCGACGCCGACCAGACCCGCTATCCGGGCGCCTACACGCTGACGCTGGCCGGCAGCAAGGTGGGCCGCGTATTCGTGGGCCGTCAGCAAGGCAACGTGGCTCTGTTCGTCGATGAAACCGGCGCCAGCACCAGCGCTGCCACGGGTAACTGGGTGGTGCGTCCCGCCACCGCGCTTGCGGCCCACGGTGTGGATGGCGACTGGCTCTGCTCGGAACCCGAACTCGACGACGCCAATGTGGCTACCGGCCGCACGCGTCGCAACATCGTTTCCGTGGCCGGCAACACGCTGGCTGCCGACAACATCCCCGTCGATGTCGCCCTGTCGTACAACAGCGTGGGCGGCGCAACGGCCAATGGCCTGCTGTCGGGCAACTGGCAGGAAACGGTGGGCAGCCAGTCGCAAGGCGGCTCGCTAACGTGGCTGCCGGTCAGCCGCAACCTGGCCTACCAGTTGCGCCAGGTGCCGGGTAGCAGCCGCCAGCTTCCGGCCGTCTGCGCGCCGCTGGCCGCGCCGGCGCCGATTGCCACGTACCTGCAGGCCACCGCCGGGCAGAACATCCTCGTCACCATGGCCGACCTGCGCCCGACGCAGCCGGCCATCGGGCGCGACCAGATTTATTACAAGCTGGGTCGCTATGCGGCAGAGCCGTTGAAGAACTTCGACGATGCCTGCGAGAACAACGGCCAGAACAAGACGGCCAAGAACGGCACCACGGCCGCGTCGCGCATCGACGATCTCAGCACGTTCACCTGCACCAAGGCCGTGGGCGAAAAGCCCGAGGACATGAAGACGCTGGTGGTGGGTCCGTTTGGCGAGCCGTACCTGACCGATGGCCACCACGCCTTCAGCACGGTCACCGAGGCGCCCACGGGTGGCCCGCAGGCCAAGATGTGGGTCCGCGTGCAGGACAACCTGTCCGGTCTGAATCGCGCCCAGTTCTTCCGCACGCTGCGCGAGCGCAAGCTGGTCTGGCTCAAGGATGGCGAGAACCGCCCGGTCTACCCGGCCGATCTGCCGCGCGGCGTGGGCCTCAACAACGGACTTGGCAACGACCCGTACCGCTCGCTGGTCTACTTCACGCGCGACATCGGCTACGCGCCGCCCACGGGCGCCACGGAGTACACCGAGTTCTACTGGGGAGACTGGCTGCGGACCAAGGTGGATCTGAAGCAGGTCAACCTGGACGACACCGCGGCCTATCTCGCCGCTGTGCGCACGGCGTCGGAAGCGATGGTGGCACTGGCACCGGAAGCGATTGTCAGCGGCGACAAGACGGCTTCGACGCTAGGCCGCCTATCGGCATTCGGCGAAGCCGAGTTCACCAAGCTGTCGCAGCCGGTGGGATCGACATCGCCGGGCAAGCTGCCGTATGCGGTGGATTACCGGTTGAAGTTGAAGCAGTAAGCGGAGAGGCTACCCCGACCGCTTGTTTGCTCCCCTCTCCCACGCAGTGGGAGAGGGGCGGGGGGTGAGGGCCAGCGTTTCACGTGCTAACCATGCATTGGATTAGCGACGGCGGGGGGGGCCCCCCCCCCCCCCCCCCGGGGGGGGCGGGGGGGGGGGGGGGCGGCCCCGCGTTTCACGTGCTAACCATGCATGGGATTAGCGACGGCTTGCCCTCACCCCCAACCCCTCTCCCGCAAGCGGGAGAGGGGAGAAAACCACGGGCAAGCAGATGATCCGCGTACCCGTTTCTGCGTACCCCATCACTCCGGCTGAATCCCTGCCGACTTGATGATCTTTCCCCATTTCTCCGATTCCTGCGACTGGAACTTGGCCAGTTCAGCAGGGGTGTTCGTGAAGACTTCAGTGCCCGTGGTCTTGTAGAACTGCGACGCCGTTTCGCTCTTCGCGGCCTTCACCAGTACCTGGTTCAGCTTGGTCACCACGGCGGGCGGCGTGCCGGCCGGGGCGTAGGCCGCGAACCAGTAGCTCATCTCGTAGCCCTTCACGCCGGCTTCGTCGATTGTCGGTACATCCGGCGCCAGCGGCGAGCGGGCCTTGCCTGAGACACCCAGCGCGCGCAGCTTGCCCGTCTTCACCTGCGGCAGGCCGGTGGCCGTGTCCGTGATCATCATCTGGATCTGATTGCCGAGCAGGTCGGTGATGGCCAGCGGGTTGCTCTTGTATGGCACGTGCAGCAATTGCACATGCGCCATCTGCTGGAACAGCTCGCCGGCGATGCGCGATGAGGAGCTGCCGCTGCCGAAGCTCAGCTTGCCCGGCTCCTTCTTGGCCAGCGCGATGAACTCGCCAACGGTCTTGGCCGGCACCTGCGGATTGACCACCATGATCTGGCCGCCGCGTCCCAGCGCGGTCAGCGGCGCGTAGTCCTTCACCGGGTCGTACGGCAGCTTCTTGAACAGGTGTTCGTTGGCCGCATGCGTGGTGTTGGTGGTGATCAGCACTGTGTAGCCATCGGGCGCAGCCTTGGCCACGTCGCTGGCGGCAATGAAACCGTTTGCGCCGGGCTTGTTGTCCACCACGACCGTGACCTTGCTGTCCACCGTCATGGCCTGGCCGATGGCGCGAGCCAACTGGTCGGTGGCACTGCCTGCGGCGAACGGCACCACAAAGCGCACCGGCTTGTCGGGAAATTCTGCCCATGCGCTCCCTGCGGGCAATGCCAGGCACATGGCCCAGGCGGCAATGGCCAGCGGCCTGCGGAATCCGTACATCGTTGTCTCCTCTATCTCTATTCGTTTTGACATGGGGAACGGCTCGGCAATCATGAGGCGCCGCCGGCGAGCCGCGGCGGCAAGGGGATCGGCAAACCCAGCAGCAGGAACGCGAGTGCCTTGCCGTGGGTGTCGAGATTCAATGCGTCGTTGACACCGCCATCGAGCACGCCGTCGATGACGAAGTTCATCGCCTGGATCGACGGCACCACGTAGCGCTTCACGGCACGCGGCTGCCGGGCGGCGAACAGGGCACGCACGGCATCTTCGGTGACATGGGCGACGAGGTGATCGAAGTCGCGCGCATCGTAGGCAATGACGCTGATGTTCGAGCGGTCGCCCTTGTCGCCCGTGCGGCCATGGGCGAATTGGTAGAGCGGCGCGGAAGTGTCTGGGGTGGCGGTCATGGCAGGACTCCGGTCAGGCGACGAACGCGTGGGTGGCAGTCACCGCGTCGCGCGGCACCAGGCACGACGTGGCATTCAGGCGGGCACGCAGCCCGGTGCGCACACCGCCGCCGCCAGCCGGGCCGCAGGTGTAGAGCGCATTGACCTCGCGCAGCAGTGCCTGCGCCACGGCCTTGTCTTCGTGTGCGAGTGCCACGCGCATGCGCACGTCGCGCGCATCGGCTTCATGCGGTTGCGGCGCGGAGATCATCGCGCCGCTATCGTCGGCGAAGACGCTCAGCACGCCGATCAGGTCGCAACGGATCGGCACGTCGTGCCCGAGTCCCTGCATGCGTTTGCGAACGATGTCCGCCGCGAGTCGCGCACGCGCTGCGGCATTCGGTCCCGCATACGAGATCTCGCCTTCGGCAAACCATCCGCCCTGATGGAACAGGTTGGCCTTGAGTTCGGCCGGGCGCGCATGGCCCCGGATATTGCGCACGGCCACGCGATCGGTGCCGATCTGCTCCACCGTCACCGCGCCGATATCGGCCACAACGTCGGGCGTGAGGTAGGCGCTGGGATCATGCACCTCGTAGAGCAGTTGTTCCTTCACGGTGCGCAGGTCCACGCATCCACCGGTGTTCGCCGCCTTGAATATCTCGATGCCGCCGTCGGCGTCGATCTGCGCGATCGGGAAACCCACGGCATGCACATCGGGCACGTCCTTCATGCCGGGGTCCGCGAAGTAGCCGCCGCTGACCTGCGCGCCGCATTCGAGCAGATGGCCCGCCATCGTGGCGGCGGCAAGCCGGTTCCAGTCGTCCCAGGCCCAATCGAAATGGGCCATCGCCGGGCCCACGGCCAGCGCGGGGTCGGCCACGCGGCCGCAAACCACCACCTGGGCGCCCTCGCGCAACGCATCGGCAATCGCCCTGGCACCGATATAGGCGTTGGCGCAGACGAAACGCGTTTCCGGAAACGACTCGCCTACGATGCTGCGCAACATGGCGCGGCCCGCATCGTGCGAGAGATCGTCGCCCTCCACCACAGCCACGCGCGGTGCGGGCAGGCCGAGTTCGGCCGCCAGCGCCAATACGCGCCGCGCCGCCGCGCGCGGGTTGGCTGCGCCGAAGTTGCCAATGATCGGAATGCCGTGCGTGAGGCAAAGGCCCAGCACCGGCGTCAGCAGCAGGTCCAGCAGCGGCTCGTAGCCGTGTTCGGGGTTGTCGCGGCGGGCCAGTTGCGCCAGCGCCAGCGTGCGCTCCGCCAGGGTTTCGAAAATCAGTGCGCCGGGGCCGCCTGCGGCGATCAGCGTGCGCACCACGGGCAGGGCGGCGTCGGTACGGTCACCGGAGAAGCCGGCTCCGGATCCGATCAGCAAGGGGGCAGTCATGGGCGTTCGCAGGGTTTCCTATGGGCAGCGATCTCATTCTAGGTGTGCCCGTTGCCCTCGACAAACGGATGATTTGGATTAATCTATCGATCTTGTCGATGAATACACGCACCCGTCATGCTGGCAAACCTCTCGGTCAAGCATTTGCGCGCCTTCATGGCGCTGGTCACCCATCGCAACTTCACGCGCGCCGCGCAGGCGTGCCATCTGTCCCAGTCCGCGTTCAGCACGCTGATCCAGACGCTGGAGGAGCAGGCTGGCAGTCGCCTGTTCGAGCGCACCACGCGTCATGTGGATCTCAGTGCCGACGGTTATCGTTTCGAGGAAGTGGCGCGGCGCCTGCTGGCGGATTTCGAGAGTGCATTCGAAGACCTGCGCGACCATGCCGAGCGCCGCAAGGGCCGCGTGTCGATTGCCGCGCTGCCCTCGCTGGCCGGTGGCGACCTGCCGCCGCTGCTGGCCGACTTCCATCGCCGCTATCCCGGCATCTCGCTGGCGCTGCACGATCAACTGGCCGATGGCTGCATCGACATGGTCCGGCGCGGGCAAGCCGATTTTGCGCTGGCGCCCGCGCCAGCCCAGGACACCGACCTGCGCATCGAATCGCTCGTCCATGACAGCTTTCATCTGGTCTGCCCGGCCGATCACCCGCTGGCCGCCAAGCGGCGTATTGCACCCCAGGCGCTCGCTGGCCTGCCATTCATCCAGCTCTCGCGCACAAGCAGCGTGCGCCAGCATCTGGATGCGGCGCTGCATCCGCTCCGGCTCAATGGTGTGATGGAAGTGGAGCACCTGGCCACGGTGGCGGCGCTAGTGGAAGCAGGGCTGGGCGTGTCGGTGGTGCCTGCGCTGGCGCTGTTCCAGTTCCGGCGCGAGGGGCTGGCCGTCCGGCCGATGCAGATGCCCACGCTGGAGCGCGACATCTGCCTGGTTCGGCTCCGGGAGCGCAGCGATTCGGCCGCCGCCGCCGCGATGATCGAATGCCTGCGTGCGCACTACGGCACCAGCACGCCGGCGGCGAAGAAATCGCTCAGAAATGTCCGAGGTAGCCGCCGTCCACGGCCAGTACCTGGCCCGTGACATACGAGGCTGCCGGCGAGGCGAGGAACACCACGGCGCCGGCCACTTCCTCCGGCTGGCCCCAGCGGCCCAGCGAGGTGCGGTTGCGCAGCCATTCGGAGACCGTGTCGTCCTCCACCATCTTCCGGTTCGGCTCGGTGGCGAAGTATCCCGGCGCGACGCCGTTGACCGTGATGCCCTGCCGCCCCAGGTCCGCCGACATGGCGCGCGTCAGCGCATCGAGACCGCCCTTGGTGGCGGGATAGAGCACATCGTTGGCGCGCGCCACCTGCCCCGCAATCGAGCTGACGTTGACGATGCGGCCATAACCCTGCGATGCCATCATCCGTGCCGCATGGCGGCACAGTGTGTACGGCGCAACGAGATTGGTGTCGAGCATCGCGCGCAGGTCGTCGGCGTCGAGATGGGCCATGCCGTTGCGGTTGCGTGCGCCCGCATTGTTCACGAGGATATCGAGCCGGCCGTGCGTGGCGGCGATCTGGTCGAACGCCGCCGACGCCGCTGCTTCGTCCGTGATGTCGAGTACGAGCGCTTCGGCGCTGGCGCCACGCGCCTGTAGCTGTGCCACGGCATCGGCCACGCGCTGTGTATTGCGCGCGCACACCAGCACGTGTGCACCGGCATCGGCCAGGCCCGTGGCAATCGCCAGGCCAAGGCCCTGCGCGCCGCCCGTGACCAGTGCCACGCGGCCGGCGAGCGAGAAAGGATGTGTGGAGATGGGGGCGGAGATCGGCATGGCGGCCACTATACCGCAGCCTCCTCCCGCCCTTGGCAATGCAGGGACTAGCGGATCAGCTTGCCCGTCGACGAGACGATCGACATCTCGACGAACGACGAACCCGTATGCCGCGTGGCGCTGTAGCTGATGAGGATGCCGCCGAGGTCGAAGTCGCGCAGCCCTTCCAGCGCGTTGACGAGCTTCTCGCGTGTGGGTTCCGGCCCGGCGCGGCGCAGGCCCTCCACCAGCACCTTGGCCGACATGAACCCTTCCATGCCCGCATTGCTGAGGTCCGCGTTCTGCGCCTTGGCCATGCTTCGATATTCGCTGGCCACGCTCATCTGGCTGGAGTTCATGCCCGGCACCACCTGAGTGATGATCAGGCCCTTGCCGTCCTCACCAAGATCCTTGATGAACGAATCCGCCGCGTTGTTCGACAGCGTCACGAACTGCGCCTGGCTGCCCGCCTTCTTCATCTCGCGAATGATCTTCGCGGCTTCCGACCCCGAGCCGATCACCATCACCGCCTGCGGATTGGCCTTGTTGATACTCGCCACGCCCTGGGCAATATCGCCCATCGGCCGATTGAACGATGCCGTGCCCACTGGCTGCACGCCGCGCGCCTGCAGCGCGGTGTTATAGCCTTCGAAAACGTCCTGGCCGAAGCCGTCGTTGGCGTAGAAGATGCCGATCCGGCTCATGCCGGACGTGGCCAGGTGGTTGATCGCGCGGGCCACCTCATCCTGGTATTTCGCGCGCACGTTGAACACGTAGCGATTGACCGGGCGATGCAGCGTGATGGCGCCGGTCAGCGGCGCGATCAGCGGCACCTTTTCGGCGGCGATGATCGGCAGGATGCTTTCGTTCTGCGGCGTGCCGCGCACCATGAACAGTGCGAACACCTTGTCTTCGCCGATCAGCTTGCGCACGTTGTCCGGCGTGCGCTTGGCGTCGAAGCCATCGTCATAGGTCAGCAGCTCGATGCGACGCCCGCCTACGCCGCCATTTGCATTGATCGCGTTGAGATAGATCTGGGCACCGGCGATCTGCTCCTTCACGGACCCCGCGACGGGGCCGCTCACGCCAGCCGACTGGCCGATGCGGATCGTGGACTTGGTGATGCCGGGTTCGGCCTGCGCCGCCATGGGCGCGGCGAATCCCAGCGTGGCGGCAAGCATGCCGCACGCGAATTTTCCTGCATAACGCATTGTGACCCCTCCTGAAGCGCTGGCTTTTTATGATCGACTGCAGCTGCTACGCCGCGCTTTCAGCGCGCACTCTGACGGTGCGCCGCACGGCGGCTCAGGGAAGGTAACTCAAGCGCGTTATTTGTTCAAACGAATGGACAGTCCGGGCACGACTGGCCCGGCCGGGTGTTGTAGCCACAGGACAGCGCCCCCGGGGATAACCCGGGGTTGCGGTCCGTCTTCATCAGTGTGGTGCAGGCTCAGGGGAATGCCGGTACTGCAGGGTCCAGCCCTGCGAAGCGGGCTTCCGGGTGCGTGGCTTCGAGCAGCGTTTCGATTTCCTCCACGCGGCCACGCGGCACATCCACCATCAGCAGCAGCTTGCCCGCCTCGATGTCTTTCTCGAAGACGCGCAACCGGCTGTTGGGAGCGGAACTGCCGATCATGCTCGATGCCCAGGCGCCAAACACCGCGCCCAGCACCGCGAGCACGCCAACGAGGCCCCACTGCGGCGTGTCGCTGACGATCGGGAACATGGCCACCACCACGCCTGCCACGATGCCGACGCCCCCGCCCACCATGAGGCCCATCTCGGCGGCGTGAACGATATCGGAAGTCTGGAACAGGTTCGCCTCGTGCAGCCCGGTCATGTCGGCACCGTCACGGCCCACGAAGTGGATGTGGCGGTTCTCGATGCGGGCCAGCAGCAGGTCGTCCATGGTGCGGCGGGCGCTTGCCAGGTCGGGCAACAACCAGAAGATCCGTTTGCGCATGACTTGCCTCCTCTGTCAGGCCGCCCCGGAACATGGGTATCCGTCAGGGACGGTTTCGTTCGTTCTACTCTCTCCACGCACACAGTGCAAGGCACCGAACGGATCCCTCCGAGGTGACGCGCGCATGAAGGATTCCGCACGTCACCTCGCACTGCATCACGCGGGTCAGAATGTGATCGGCAGGCGCACGGTCACAGTCAGGTCAGGGGTGTCGCGCGTCAGACCGGCTCCCACCGACAGGTTCAGCGTGTACTTGTTGTTGAAGCGGTACGAATAGCCCACCAGCAGCGTGCCCTGCGTGATCCGCACCGAACCCGGCACGGTCTGCCCGTTCTGCTTCGTCGGCCAGATGATGCTCTGGTCGTAGCCGATACTGAACGAGGCATGCTCGTTCAGGGACAGGCCCATGCCGAAGTTGAACTGGAAGATATCTCCCGGCGAGATCTTGCCGAGGAACTCCTTCTCGCCGTTGAGCACTGTGCGACTGATGTTGTCACGCGCAAAGTTGTGCAGGTAGCTGAACGTGCCGAAGAACACCGCCGGGTCGGTCGGCAGCAGCCACGTCACGCCCGGCTGGATCGCCTGGAAGCCAGTACCCGTTGGCATGCCCAGCGGCAGCCCGGTGCCCGTGGTGTTGCTGACGCAGCGCGTCACGCAGTCCGTCACCACTTCGAACGGATCGCGGCCCGTGTTGGATTTGTAGCGCAGCCAGCCGATGAAGAACGGCAGCTTCTCGTTGCCGTAGTTGAGCTGGTAGCGCAGCGTGGCTTCCACATCGCCCAGCCCGCTGCCGCTGGAATTGAACACGTTGTCCACCGCCGTGCCCGTGAACACTTCGCGGCTGACGGTATCGCTGCTGCTGTGCACGTACGGCACCTTGGCTTCGATTTCGAGCCGCTTGGTAATCCCGTAGCGGAAGGCCATCGCGCCGATGTACGTGGAGGTTTTCACCTGCCGCACATCGACCAGGCCGATGAGGACGGCCGGGATCACCGTGTAGCCCACCAGCGCCACGCGGTCGCTCGACGAATAACCGTACTGGAAGCTGGGTTCGACGATGATCTTGCCGGCTGGCGTCAGCACGCCAGGCTGATCAAAGATCGGTGCGATTTCCGGCGGACGCGTCTCGCGCTCGGGCGGACGCCCAACGGGCTCTTCCGCGCCCGCTGCCTCGCCCGGCTGTGCGGCCTGGCCTTCCACCATGCCCTCGGGCGGCGCTGCACTGGGCGCCTGCTGCGCCTGCACGCCCTGCTGCGCGGTGTTGTTGATCTGCGTGGCGCTTGCCGCCGCACCGGCTGCCGCCGCGTTGGTGGCGGCATTGCCGCCCGTCACGCCAGTGCCCTGCATGCCGCGCTTGCGCGCCAGGGTCTCGTTATCGACGGTATGGCTCAATGCGCGGATCGTGGCCTCCTGGTCGGCCAGCGCACGCTTCATGGCTTCCAGTTGCCTGGCCTGTTCGGCAAGCTCCTTCTGCAGCATCTCCAGTTGGCCGGACGCAGGGGGCCCCGCATCCGGAATGTTCTGTGCCTGGGCCATCCCGCCCAGCAACAGCATCGAGCATCCGGCATAGCGGATGCCCTGTAGTGAACGCTTCTTCATGACGTCTTCCTCCCCCGGGACGGCGGGCTTTACTTCAGGGCCCGCACCTGTTCGTTCTTGGCTACACGCGACTACCTCATTGCTGCGGACCTTTGGATCACGCTGTTCAGCGCGGTGTTGGCAAGCTGCGTGCGGAATGCCGCGAGCGTGTTCACACTGGCGTTGAGCGTCATCAGGCTCTGGATGTTCTGGTTGTTGAGATTATTCTGGATCACGGTGCCCGGCATGTTCGCTGCCGCACCCAGGTTTGCGATGTTTCCGGCACCGTTCTGTATGACGGTCATCAACCCGTTGGTGGCTACCGTGCCCGCATTGGCGATGGCCGTCTGCGCCATGCCTGCCGCACCCGCTGCCGCTGCCGCCGCGCCGGTCGATGCCGTGCTGGCTGCCGTGGCTGCGGCACCCGCCGCGCCCTGCGCCGTAGCCGCTGCGCCGTTGGCCGCGGCTGTCGCGGCCTGGGCTGCCTGTGCCGCTGCCCCTTGCGCCGCCGCCGCTGCGGCCTGTGCGGCCGCCACCGCAGCATTGGCCGCGTTGTTCGCCGCGCTCACGGCCACCGTCACCTGCCCCAGTGCCTGTTGCAACTGCGAAGCCTGCGCCGCCGTCATGGCGCGCACGTCGGGAATCGTGATGCTGGTGGACACCGCCAGCGCGCCGTTGACGAAGACCGCGCGGTCGATGCCGAAGCCGATCTGCAGGCCGCCTGCATCAAACCCGCCACGAGACTCCTCAAGCCGCGCCTGCGCCACCGGCTTCCACTTGGCCATGCCCTTGCGTGCCTCGGACACCGGCGCCTCCGCGTCACGCGTGGCCAGCGTCATGGCGCGGCGCATCGCATCGTCGGAGGGTTGATGTCGGGCCACGGTGGCCTTGTTCACCGGAACGACCAGCGCAGGCGCTTCGGCAACGGTTTGTTCTGCTGCGGCATCGGCTGCCGAAATCCCGGTGTTGGCCACAGCGGCGATCGCGTCTTCCTCGTGCCTTGCCAGCGCGGCCACGGCAGTCGCCACGGCCGTGGCCGCGACAGGTGCCTCGCCCAGCGGCGGCAGTTCGAGCGATACCGGCATCGCTACGAGTTCCACCACGGATGGGACCGCCAGACTGGCACTGCCGACGGCGTCGGCAGCAAGCATGTCGGTTTCCGCATACGCATGGCCGGTACACACCAGGCCCGCCCCCAGCAGCACGGCTGCCGTGGCCGGACCCGCCACGCGCCGGGGCGTTCCCGGCGCGCGTGGTGCGGTTGAATCGGTTGTCTGAACCATGCTGCTCCCCTGCTCAGAAATCCGAGGCGCCATGCTTGGGCATGACGGTGAAATAGAGGCTGTCGCGGTTGATCCCGGTAGAGTAAGGTCCGGTCGGCGCGACACGCCAGTCGGACGCAAGATTGAAACGCGCACTTTCCGTGCGGTTGTGGATCACGAACAGCAGTCCGCTGTCCCAGATCCGCTCGAAGTGCTCGCGCTCCAGCGCGCGTGTGCCGCGTGCCGGGTCGCCAATCAGCACCCGGTTGCCGTTGATCCCCTTCACGACCACAAAGTGGTGGTAGCCGTTCTCCACGATCAGTACGATCGCCGGCACCTTGGCTTCCTCCAGCTTGGAGAGCGGCAGCTCGTAGCCATCGGCCTCGAAGCCGCGCGACGCCAGAAAGCGTTTCATGTCCAGCAGCGAGAATCCCTCGGCCCGGATCTTGGCCTGGTCGCCATTGACGTACATGTTGGCGAAGACGGTCTGCTCGGTGGTGGGGATGTTGTACTGGTACGTCAGCAGTGTGGCCACCGCGGCGGAGCCGCAGCTGAAGTCGTATTGCTGCCGGATGGTGGTGCGAAAGCGTGCCTCGCGCAGGCTGGTGACCGGCACATAGTACGAATTGCCCTGGTTACCGGGTACGCGGATCGTATCGGCGCGGGCGTCGTGCATGCCCCCCAGCACGGCCGCCAGGCAGGCGGCTGCCATCAGCAGGCTTCGCATGTTCATTTGAACTGGACGTTGAGAATGGTGGCGTTCTGGATCAGGACGTTATTGCCCGTGTTCTGGATCACTGTGGGCAAGCCGGCCGAGTTGGCGAACGAACCCTCCGAGATCATGTTCTGCCCCGAGTAGGTATTGACCGCCGCGTTGCTGCCCACCATCCCGCGCAGCGTCATATCGTTGACCACGGTTTCCGCGCCGCCACGGACATCGGCGAGCTTGTCTGCCCCCACCGCACGCGAGGCCGTGCCGAAGATGCCGGTCCGGGCTTCCGCCACTGCCACGGCAGTTGTGCCTTCAGGACCCGCGCTTGCTGCCGCTGCCGCCGTGGCGGATGCCTCGGCCTCGGGCGGACCCGCGATGGCCTGTGCGAATGGCCACGCCAGCGTGGCTGTCGCCAGGATCGTGACAACAGTGCGATGCGATCGCATGGTGCGTCTCCTCATGTTCCGGGCCATGCCCCCGTGAGGGCTGCGACACCGGACCTGCAAGCATCTGACGTTGCAGTGCATCCCGGACGCGTTGCCCGGGATGCACGCGGAAAGCCACATGAGATACCGGACGCCCCGGTCCGCTCTGTTCGGAGCGGCACGGAGCGCACCAGTCGTCTTACCTGCCGACGTTCATGTTGGCTTGCACGTTGACGCTTTGCTGCACCAGCGATGCCATACCGCTGTTCTGGTTGGCGATCATGATGCCGGCTGCCGACTGGCCAACGCTGGTCATGGCGTTGGACATGTTGAACGTGCCTGCATCGACGTAGTTGGTACCGCCAGCACCGCCAGCGCCACCCACTGCACCATTGCCTGCACCGCCCGTGCCGCCAGCACCTGCACCACCCGCACCGCCTGCGCCGCCGGTTCCCGAAGCCGCACCCACTGCACCGTTGCCGGCCGTGGCGCTGCCATTGGTGGCCTGCGTCGAGGTAGCCCCTGCCGTGGCTGCACCGCCTGCGCCGCCCGCACCAGCCACGCTGGTTTGTGCGCCGCCTGCGCCGCCCGTGCCCGAGCCAGCACCGCCAGTCGATGCGCCAGACGTCGAGGTGGCTGCGCCGCCTGCGCCGCCCATGCCCGTGCCCGCACCCGCCGTGGCCGTTGCCGTGCCCGAAGCGCCTGCTGCACCAGCGCCGCCCGTGCCGCTGCCGGCGCCGCCAGTACCCGAGCCGGTGCCGGTGCCGGTGCCGCTGCCTGCGCCACCAGCGCCAGCCGTGGCCGTGCCCGTGCCGCCTGCGCCCGAGCCACGCTCGTTGGACGAGTTCGACGCGCCGCTGCTGCCACCAGCACCCAAGCCACCGCCCAGGCCTGCGCCCAGTGCGCCGCCGCCGCTGCCCTTGGCCCAGCCGCCGTCACCACCGGAGCCGCCGCGACCGGCAGCACCTGCGCTGCCGCCCAGGCCCGCTGCCGAACCGCCACGGCCGCCTGCACCCAGGCTTGCCGACAGCGCGCTGCCGCCGTAGCCCTTGGCATCGCCGCCCGATCCAGCACGGCCATCGGCGTTGCCACCACGGCCGCCATTGCCAGCCACTGCGCCAGCGTTGTAGGCGTCGCCAGCGGTGGCGCTGCCGTTGGTCGCGGAACCGCCGCTGCCACCCGAGCCGCCATTGCCGCTGTTGCCGCCATTGCCGCCGTCACCGCCGGTGCCGCCGTTTCCGGTGCCACCATAGCCCTTGCCGCCAGCGCCGCCCGCCGCACCAGCCGCACTGCCACTGTTCGTGGCGTAGTTGCCGATGTTGCTGATCGAGTTGCCCGACACGGCGCCGCTCAGCTTGCTGATGGCCAGTGCCTTGCTGCTGTTGAACGCGTTGCTGAAGTTCGCGGTGGCGGTGCTGCCGTTTGCTGCCGCTGCGTTACCGAGGCCGCCCACATCCTGCTTGGTGCGATTCTTGGAGTTGGTGTTGGTTTCCGTCGAGGTCCGCGTGTACGTCGAGCTCTTCGTCGACGACAGGGTGTTGGTCTTCGTATCGGTGCTGTTGTCCTGGTAAGTCTTTGAATATTCGTTGGCCGAAGCGCCTGCCCCACTCTGCGTGGAGGTTGCCGTTGCGGTAGCCGTCGTGCTATTGCCGTCGATGTTGTTCGTCGGGTTTGCCATTGCCTGACCAGCGAAGCCCATCGCAATGCCTACTGCCGACGCGAGTAAAGTCTTTTTCATTCGAAGCTCCCAGGAAGTTTGGTACTGCGGCTCAACCCTCCGGCCGGCGCTCTCGAGAACATCGGCTGGAGGTTCAGGTCCGGCTTGATGACCAGACCGGGACTCCCCTGCGCATATTCAGTGCCAGCCACACCGCCTTGGTGCGTAATCCATTGAAATACAAAGGCTGGCGGGTTAGGAGCGGGGAACTTCGCGCACCGAAACGGGCATGTCGGCAGGGGGAAACCTGTGCTTGGGAGGAGACATGTCACAGCGTTGTGACACGGGTTTTGGCCGGTTGCCGGCCGCTGCGCCGCGATCGCAGGAAATCAGTCCTGCAATCAAGGAGTTAGCGCGTACCTCCGCACAAACCCGCATGACCACGCGACGTAACGGTCATGAAACAACGGTACAGCGGTGGTCCCTATGCCGCTCGGGGGGTGACGGGGAACCCGCGCGCCGGACGAGCGGTGGCGAAAGCGCCCCCATCGTCGCCGTGCGGCGCAATGCTGCCCGTGCGGCGCCTTTTCTTGCGCAAAGCGTTGGGCGTTGCCGCTCGCAGGTGCCCTCGCGTCTCATGCGCCACGGGCAGGTTTCATGCTACGCTCTATGTCTGATTTAAAGTACATTAGTCGGATCAACGCATTCGCAAGGGCAACCATGAGTGAAGCCGTCGTTCCCCTGTATCACCAGATTTACGTGGTGCTGCGCCAGCAGATCGTGGAAGGCCGTTTCGGCCAGGGTCCGCTGCCGGGCGAGATCGATCTCGCCAAGCAGTTTCACGCGTCGCGCGTGACCATGCGCCGCGTGTTCGACCGTCTGGTACAGGAAGGTCTCGTGCGCCGCCATCGCGGTCTGGGCACGTTTGTCAATCCGCACCCGGTCAAGCCGCAGTCCACCGAGTCCGAGAAGTCCACGAGCCTGCTGGGCACCATCATCGAGATGGGCGAGAAAACCTCCGTCAAGGTGATTTCCATCGACGAGGTACATGCCACGCCCGAAGTGGCCGAGGCCCTGCAGATCCAGGTAGGCGATCCGGTCATGAAGGTGGTGCGCGTGCGCCACTACAAGAGCCGTCCGCTCTCGCACATCACCGTGTACCTGCCTGCGGACCTGGGCCGCTCGCTCTCGCGCAAGGACATGGAAACCACGCCGATGCTGCGCCTGCTGGAAGCCGCCGGCGTGGAACTGGGACGCGCCTCGCAGGTGCTGACCGCACGGCTGGCCGACGTGGTCGTGGCGCCGCTGCTCGACGTACCCGTGGGCGGCGCCCTGCTGGCAGTACGCCGCGTGGTGCTGGACAAGGCAGGCCGCCCCGTGCAGTTGCTGATGGGTCAGTATCGCCCCGACCGCTATGAGTACCGCATGGAGTTGTCTCCGATGGGCGGCGGCGACAGTGCCAACGTCTGGGTGGAAAACGAAACCCGCACCGGGTTGCGCGACTGACGCACCGGGCGCTGGCCGCGGACACGTTCCGCCGCCAGCGCGCCTCCCGCCCGGCCCATTCAGCCCTACTTCCCTGGGCTTCTCGGCACCGACGTTTCCGGGCCATACTGCGCACTCCTGATCACAATCGTGGAGCCCCCGCCATGCCAGTTGTTCGCCCGGGCCGGCATCAGCCAGCCCGCCAGCCAGTTGCCGCATCCGTCCGCTCTGCCAGCCAAGCACCCGTGATGCATCGTGGAAGACGCTGGCTTGGCGCCACGTGCCTCGCCCTGATCTCGATGGCCGCCACGATCCCCGCGCACGCCGCCGTGGCGGGCGGCAAGCCGATCCGGATCCTGGTGGGTGCATCGGCCGGTGGCACCACGGATACGCTGGCGCGCACCATCGCGCAGGAGATGTCGCAGACCCTGAACCAGTCCGTGGTGGTGGAGAATCGACCCGGCGCCGGTGGCAATATCGCCGCCGATATCGTGGCCAAGAGCGCAGCCGATGGCACCACACTGCTGATGAGTTTCACGAGCCATACCATCAACGCCACGCTCTACAAGAAGCTGCCGTTCGATCCCGTGCAGGATTTCACACCGCTCATGCTGGTGGCCACCGTGCCCAGCGTGCTGGTGGCCACGCCGAAGCTGCCCGCCAACAACATCCCCGAGCTGATCCGGCTGGCCAAGTCACAGCCGGGCAAGCTCAACTTCGGTGTCGGGTCGATGGGTTCGTCCGTCCATCTGGCCGGCGACATGTTCAAGATGATGACGGGCACCTACATCGTCAACATTCCCTACAAGGGCACCACACCGGCCGTGACCGATCTGCTGGCGGGCCAGGTGGACCTGATGTTCGCGAGCACGCTCAATGTGGCGCAGCACGTGAAAGCGGGCAAGCTCAAGGTACTTGGCGTCACCAGCCCCGCCCCGTTGCCGCAGTTCCCCGGCGTGCAGCCGATCGGTGCCACGGTGAAGGGATTCGAATCCAGCGCGTGGTTCGGCCTGTTCGGCCCGGCCAACCTGCCGCCGGACGTTGCGAAGGCGCTTTACCAGGCCGCGCGGCGCGGCATTGACGAGCCGTCCGTGCGCAAGCGGCTGGAAACGGATGGCGCCGAACCCAGCGGCATGCCGCCTGCCGAGTTCGCGAACTTCGTGAAGCAGGACGTGAAGCGTTGGGCCACTGTGGTCAGGTACTCCGGAGCCCAGCCGGAATGACGGTGATTGGCGGCGGCACCGCTCCCGTCGGGACCCGTCCCGCCACGCTCGCACAGAAGCTCGTGGCGCGCGCAGCGGGCGTGGATGCCGTCACGCCAGGCAGCATCGTGATGTGCAAGGTCGATCTGGCGATGGCGCATGACTCCAGCGGGCCGCGGCGCGTGGCGCCCCTGCTGCGCGAACTGGGCGCTACGGTGTGGGACCCCGCACGCTTCGTGGTGGTCACCGATCACTACGTACCCGCCGCTGACGCCGAGGCCGAGACCATCGTCCAGTTCACGCGTGACTGGGCGCGCCAGTCCGGCATCTCGAACCTGATCGACAGCCAGGGCATCTGCCACGTGGTACTGCCCGAGCGCGGCCACGTGCTGCCGGGCCGCTTCATCGTCGGCGGAGACAGCCATAGTCCCACTGGCGGCGCGTTCGGCGCCTACATGTTCGGCATCGGCGCCACGGAAATGGCTGGCGTGCTGGCCACGGGCGAAATCTGGCTGCGCGTGCCGCAGACCATCCGCATCGAATGGCATGGCGAGCTGGGCGCGGGCGTCTGCGCCAAGGACATCATGCTGCATCTGTGCGCCACGCTCGGCATGGCCGGCGGCCGCTACGAAGCCGTGGAGTTCACCGGTGACACCATCGCCGCGCTGTCCATGCAGGAGCGCATGACGTTGACCAACATGTGTGCCGAACTTGGCGCGCAGACCGGGTTGATCGCGCCCGATGCCACCACGCTGGCGTGGCTGGCCGATGCGGGGGTCGATCCCGCGACGCTGGCCGCCATCGATCCCCTGCAATGGCGCAGCGATGATGAGGCACCGGTTCTTGCCGCACACCGCTTTGACGCTTCCGCGCTCAGCCCCCAGGTGGCCGCACCGCACAGCCCCGCCAACAGCGCGCCGGTGGCGCACACGGCGGGACAACCCATCGACATCGCCTACCTGGGCGCGTGTACCGGCGCCAAGCTCGACGACCTGCGCATGGCCGCGCGCGTGCTGCGTGGCCGCAAGGTGGCCCCTGGCATAAGCCTGCGCGTGGCGCCCGCTTCGGTGCGAGACCAGCAGCAGGCCGAGCGCGAGGGTACGCTGGGCGTGCTGCTCGATGCTGGCGCCCAGTTGTTGCCCAATGCGTGCAACGCCTGCGCAGGCTATGGCCTCAGCCGGTTTCCGGAAAACAGCCGCGCCATTGCGTCCACCGCGCGCAATTTCGCTGGCCGGATGGGCGATGCGGGCAGCGCCGTCTGGCTGGCCTCACCGATGACCGTCGCCGCCACGGCCGTGACGGGCCAGATCACCGACCCGCGTCAGTTTCTCGCATGAACGTAGTTCCCGAAGTGTCTCCTGCACCCAGTACGAAAGACTGCAAACCCGGCCGCATCTGGCGCTTTGGCGACGACGTGGATACCGATGCGATGGCGCCCGGCCTCTATATGAAGGCTGGCATCGATGCGCTGGCCCAGCATTGCCTGGAAAACCTGCGGCCCGATTTCCCGGGCAGTGTGCGGCATGGCGACATCGTCGTGGCGGGCGGCAACTTCGGCATGGGGTCGTCGCGCGAGCAGGCCCCGCAGGCCCTGCGCCACCTTGGCGTGGCAGCGGTGCTGGCGTCGTCCTTCTCGGGATTGTTCTACCGCAACGCCATCAACCTGGGCCTGCCGGTTTTGGTGTGCCCGCATGCCGAGGCACTTGCCGACGGTGCGCGCGGCACGTTCGATCTTGCGACGGCCAGCGTATGGCTGGCGGACGGATCAAGCGTGGCCTGCGAACCCGTGCCCGATTTCCTGCGCGCCATGCTGGAAGCGGGCGGCCTGGTGCCGCACCTGAAGGCGCGATTGAAGGGCGGGGGCTGAACCACCCGACTCAGCGCGCGACCTGACCCGGCGTAAATGCCGCGCCCCCGATGCCGCCGCGCGGCCAGTTCAAACCCGGCCGGGTCGAGGCGCAATCGGCCTCGCGCAGCAACGCCATGGCCTCGTCGTCGCTGACCTGGGTGAAATCGAGATAGAACGCGCCCACGGCGGCAAAGCTGGCGGGCGAGTTCAGGCACACCACCTCATCGGCGGCAGCGCGCAATGTTTCCAGCCCGTCCGGCGACCCCACAGGCACGGCGGCGACGATGCGCCCCGCACCGGCGATGCGCGCGGCATCGAGCGCTGCACGCATCGTGGCGCCAGTGGCCACGCCATCGTCCACCACAATCACGCATCGCCCCGCCATGGCCGCCACGGGCCGCCCCTGGCGATACCGCTGCTGGCGGCGGCAGATCTCGCCCAGTTGCCTGCCCCGTTCCGCATCGAAGGCGCCCGACTCCACCGCACGGCTAGCCCAGGGGTTGTCGTTAATCACCGTATGCGGATCGCGTCCGCTCGCGTCGCCCTCTACCACGGCGCCGAGCGCCAGTTCCGGATAACCCGGTGCGCCGATCTTGCGCACCAGCAGGATGTCGAGCAATCCGCCGATGGCACGTGCCACTTCATAGGCCACCGGCACCCCGCCGCGCGGCAGGGCGAGCACCAACGCCGCATCGCCATCGGGTGTCCGGGTGTATCCGAGTTCGACCAGCTTGCGGCCCAGGTACTGGCCTGCCTCGCGACGGTCGGCAAAGCATGGCGGCAGGCTCATGGCAGGTCTCCCGGAATAGGGAAGCGAAAGGCTTGGCAGCGATGTGAGGAGCCGCTTCACGTCAAAGGCTCCACAGGCAATATAGTCCGGCGCCATCGCAACGGCGGGAAGAATGGGAAATTCATGGGCGCCGCGGAATGTTGCGCTGCGGCAACCTGGGGCGGCCTATCGCCCCGATAGCGGCAAGCGATTAATTACCGATGTGAAACAGTCTTTTCGGGGAAGGGGTGATGATCCCGGCGGGGTCGATGCGTAGGATTGCTGCATGGCGGCAATTCAGCCGCGCCCGACAGAGCGAGATCCACCATGAACCCCCAGAACCTCTCCCGCACCGACAACGTGGCCGATCAACCGGAAGCCGATCTGGACATCCCGTTCGGCTCGCTGGATGCCGCCGCCATGGCCGAACTGCCTTACACCTTCCGGCAATCCGGCACATGCACGCGCTACTACCAGGAGTTCTTTGGCTGAACGCTTCGGCTGATCCGGTACGGTCGTCAGTACGTCTTGTACGGCAGGAACTTGCCGGACATCTCGATCCGGACGCGGTCGCCGTTCGGATCGGCCTCGCGCTGCAGGTCCATGCGGAAATCGATCGCGCTCATGATGCCGTCGCCAAACTCCTCGTGGATCAGCGCCTTGAACGTGGTGCCGTAGACGCTGACCAGTTCGTAGAAACGATAGATCAGCGGGTCCGTGGGGACTTCCGTCGGCAGCGAGCCCTTGTAGGGCACCGTGCGCAGCCACGGCTCGGCTTCGGCCGGCAGGTCGAAGATATCCATGACGGCCCGCGCGCCGGCCTCGTCGAACGTCATCTGCCCCAGGCAGGCAGCAGTCGTCCATTCCTTGCTCTTGCCCACCTTCTCGGCCACCTGTGCCCAGGTGATGCCGCGCGTTACCTTGGCCTCGATGATGAGGTCGGTCACATCGCTTCGATTCATGTCGGTCTCTCCGGTTGTCGTACAGGGGAAGCCCGGAGAGAACGGCGCGGCCAGTCTGGCGCGTGGATTGGCCTCGGCTAGTGTGGACGCTCGATGACCGCGACGGCATCGCGGGCACCGCTGTCGAACCGGGCTCGGGCGAACTCGGGCACCGCAAGCGGACTGAGCCCTTCCAGCGCCTGCAGCACCAGCACGATGAACATGACCGGCATGACGTCCTCCCTCGGGAATACGGCAAACAGAGTCGGCGCAAGCTTCGTGCCATCGGCACGCACCGCCGTGGGGAACGCCAGGAACACCCGCCAGCGTCCCGCCATGGATAAAGCGTACCCGTTTCTGCGCATCGCCGGGCGAGTCACTGTTCGTGCCGATACAGATGCCGGCCGCCCCCACGCCCGGCAAACGTTGCGAAAGTCATTTCCGATGTAACGCCACATTATTGGCCGCTGACGTGTCAGAGATCGTCCGGGCGTGTGGGTCACATTCCCGCCAACCGTTACGGGACAACGGTTTGCGGCGGCCGGAGCGGGGCGTTTTTCCACGCGGATACGAGCGGGGGCATGTGAGACAGCCTTACAAGTGCAACCGCGTCCGCGCCGATCGCACCGCTAGAGTGAAGCCGTCGTCCACACGCATCGAACAACGGAGTCCCACATGAAACGCGCAATTGTCCTGGCCCTTCTGCTGACCACCACCAGTGCCCTGCTTTCGGCCTGCATCGTCGTACCGCCCCGCGGCGGCTACCACCACCGCTACTAAGCGGCAGTTCCTCGAAACGGACTCAAGGAGAACTCAATGAAACGCCAAATCCTGCTTGCCGCCGCTGTGCTGACCACCGGTAGCCTCTTCGGTCTGATGTCGCCCGCCGCCGAGGCGCATGACCACGGCTACTACAGGAACGCGCCGCCCCCACCGCGCCATGAAGTTCGCCCGCCTCCGCGTCCGGGCAGCGCATGGGTGCCGGGCCACTATGACCGGGTGCGCGGCAACTACGCCTGGCGCGGCGGCCACTGGGAGGCATCGCGCCCCGGCTATCGCTATGTGCCGGACCGCTGGGTACGCGGTCCGCACGGTTGGTACCAGCAGCGGGGCCACTGGTCGCGATAAGGAGGCCACCCAGGGTCCGACGCCGAGGTAAGTCAGTACATGCTCCTGCGTTGAACCCTGTACCGATGGTTGAAGCGGGCCGGACTCATTGGGCGTGAGGTCCGGCCCGCTGCCATTCCGGAGGTGGTTGCAAGCCGGGTGGCCGCGACTAGACACCTTTTTTTGCATTCGTGCCGAGGAACGATTTTTATCTCATCCTTTTGCACTAGACTGCGCGCCGCCTATTAAGGCGTCGCTACAAATCGTGACGATCGGAATAATTTTCAACGGGTTTCATTAATGCGCCACCACGCATGATTTCTCTTAATGCCACACCCCCCATGTGGGTGACGAATAGATAATCAGAAAGCGATTTTCTTTCAATATGGTTGCACGGCTGAAACACTTTCTTCAGTGGATGTATCAACAGTGCAACCACCGCGCCACGCCATGTCGGATGGCGTCTGACATACTTTGCGAGCCAAAAGTATGGCATCGGCAATGGATTATGTAGGGCGGTGCATTACAACCCGGCCTCCACCGTTATCCACCTGCTTGCATTCGTTCGGACCAGCCCATAAGATGAATTCAAGTTTCCAAATTCAGGAGCGAGTTTTTTCGGGTAAGGGTACGGGTCATACTTCCGGTCACGCGGACAAGCCCCTCTGACAAATGGGCGTCGACAGACACGGAAGCACAGGGTTACGGCTGTTTTTTCGCGGCACCATCACCGGTGGCCGCCAGATGGCCGCAAGCGCATTCCCCTCACGCAAAGCGTCCCGCATCTCACCCATAAACGGGGAGTCAAGAAGAATGAACGCCTTGCTGATCGAGGAGCATCCGCTGCTCCGGCTCGGGCTGTTGCAGATGCTCGAGACCATCCAGGAATCCGGACACGTACTGGCGCTTGCGCCCGGCGACATCCACCGTCTGGAGACACCGCACCGAAACGCCGACCTGCTGGTCTTCGGCATGCCCGCCGACCAGGCCCTTGGCTGGGAGCAGCTGGAACAGGCGCGGGACCGCCTGGCCCCGCAACGCATCCTGATCCTGGCCGACATGCTGCCGCTGCATGTACCGAACGCAGACGCCGCGCGTGGCATCTGCGGCTGCCTGCCGAAATCGGCCTCGCTCGCCGTGATCGAAGCCGCGATGCGGCTGGCCGTCTCCAGCGTGCAAGGGTTGATGTTCGCCGGTGAGTCGGCCGCACCCGCCGTGGCATCGCGCTCGGCCATGCCGGCGGCGACGTCGCTGGCTTCGGCTGCGCCGCTGCCGCTATCGGCTGTCCCGGCAACGGACCCGGCATCGCCATCCGCGTGCGCCAGCGCCATGCGCGCCGCCGTGGCCGTGCGCGACCTGACCAGCCTGCGTCCGGGCCAGCCCATCGCCGCGCAACCTGCGGTGCCGGCCTCCAGCGTGCAACGGGCCGAGGAAGAGCCCAGCTACGACGAAGCCGAAATGCTCAAGATCACGCCGCGCCAGTACGAAGTGCTGGTGCTGCTGGCCCGGGGCTATCCGATCAAGACCGTCAGCCGCATGCTCAATATCTCGGTGGCCACCGTAAAGAGCCACGCCTGCACGCTCTACCAGCGCCTGAAGGTCCGCAACAAGGGTGAGGCGGTCTACGCCGCCCTGCAGCGCGGCGCCACGCTGGAATGGGTCAGCGGCGATGAGCATGCGGCGAGGATCCAGCCTGGGCGCAGGGATGAGCGGTTTGTGGCGACGGGTACTGCAGCCACGCTCTGACCTCGTCGTACTCCCCTCTCCCTCTGGGAGAGGGGTTGGGGGAGAGGGCTGGAGGTTCTGCTTGCCGACCACGTAGCAATTTGAACTGCTGGCCCTCTCCCCCGCCCCTCTCCCGCACAGCGGGAGAGGGGAGTAAGCCACCCTCCCGCCCCGCCGTACCCATTTCTGCGTCGCCCCACACACCCTTCCCCCCTCTGTGTGCTATCCCACAGTACCCCCCGCTGCACCTCGCTACAGTCATTGCACGGGCAGGCCGCTGCCCGGCGGATTCACTTTGCGGTCACTACCGGGGAGCACAGGAAGATATGGGAGCCAACGACCTCCAGCCTCTTGCAGGATTCGGCGAAGCGGCGCTGCCGCAGGCATCGCGCCCGAAGCGCGCACTGATCACCGGCATCACGGGGCAGGACGGCGCCTACCTGTGCGAACTGCTGCTCGACAAGGGCTACGAGGTGCACGGCATCAAGCGCCGCAGCTCGCAGTTCAACACCGAGCGGATCGACCATCTCTATCAGGACCCGCACGTCTCGGACCGGCGCCTGTTCCTGCATCACGGCGACATGACCGATACGGCCAGCCTGATGCGCGTGATGCAGCAATCGCAGCCCGACGAGGTCTATAACCTCGCTGCGCAAAGCCACGTCCAGGTTTCGTTCGAGGAGCCCGAGTACACCGCCAACACCGATGCCCTCGGCACGCTGCGGCTGCTCGAAGCCATGCGCATCCTCGGACTCGAAAAGAAGACACGCTTCTACCAGGCTTCCACCTCCGAACTCTACGGACTGGTGCAGGAGATTCCGCAGAAGGAAACCACGCCGTTCTATCCGCGCAGTCCGTATGCAGCGGCCAAGCTCTATGCCTACTGGATCACGGTGAACTATCGCGAGGCGTATGGCATGTATGCCTGCAACGGCATCCTGTTCAACCATGAAAGCCCGATCCGGGGCGAGACCTTCGTCACGCGCAAGATCACACGGGCCATTGCACGTATCGCGCTGGGGCTGCAGGACACGCTGTACCTCGGCAACATGTCTGCGCTGCGCGACTGGGGCCATGCGCGCGACTACGTGGAGATGCAGTGGCTGATGCTGCAACAGCAGCAGGCCGAGGACTTCGTCATCGCCAGCGGCGAGCAGCACAGCGTGCGCGAGTTCGTGACGCTGGCCGCGCGCCATCTCGGCATCACGGTGGAGTTCCGTGGCAGCGGCGAAGAGGAAACCGGCGTGGTGACCGCCATCGATACCGGCCACGGCGCATCGCGCCCGGCCTGCAAGGTGGGCGATGTGATCGTGCGCGTAGACCCGCGCTACTTCCGCCCGACCGAAGTGGAAACGCTGCTTGGCGATGCCACGCGGGCGCGCGAGAAACTCGGCTGGACACCGCGCATCGGCTTCGACACCCTCGTGCAGGAAATGATCGAGTCCGACTACGCCGCCGCGCGCCGCGACGCACTGGTTCGCATGGCAGGATTCCGCGCCTATGACCACCATGACTGACGCGCGCCCCCGCATCTTCGTGGCCGGGCACCGTGGCATGGTCGGATCGGCCATCGTGCGTGCCCTCGCGGCGCGTGGCAACGCCGAGATCGTCGTTCGCACCCATGCCGAACTCGACTTGTGCGACCAGCAGCAGGTGCAGGCATTCTTCGCCAGCGAACGCATCGACCAGGTCTATCTGGCCGCCGCGCGCGTAGGCGGCATCCATGCCAACAACACCTATCCCGCCGAGTTCATCCACCAGAACCTGGCCATCGCCACGCACGTGATTCACGCGGCGTGGCAGCACGGTGTGCAGCATCTCCTGTTCCTGGGATCGAGCTGCATCTATCCGCGCCTCGCCACGCAGCCGATTCGCGAGGATGCCTTGCTGACCGGCGCGCTGGAACCGACCAACGCCCCGTACGCGCTGGCCAAGATCGCGGGCATCATGCTGTGCGACAGCTACAACCGCCAGTACGGCACCGATTTCCGCTGCGCGATGCCGACCAATCTCTACGGTCCCGGCGACAACTATCATCCCGAGAACAGTCACGTGATACCGGGCCTGCTGCGGCGCTTTCATGACGCCACGTCGCTCGGCACCTCGCACGTATCGGTCTGGGGTACGGGGCGCCCGCTGCGCGAGTTTTTGCATGTCGATGATCTCGCCAGTGCCTGCCTGCACTTGATGGCGTTGCCGCGGGACGACTACCGCCAGGCCGCGAAACACGGCTTTCTCAACGTGGGCAGCGACGATGAAGTCAGCATTGCCGCGCTCGCCTCGCTTGTGGCCGAGGCCACTGGCTACCCAGGCACGATCGGCTTCGATCCGTCGCGTCCCGATGGCACGCCGCGCAAGCGACTGGATTGCCAGGCGATCGCTTCGACAGGATGGCGCCCGCGCGTCGCACTGCGCGAGGGCCTGCAGGAAACCTATCGCCGCGCCGTGGCCGATGGACGTCTGGCCGCGCAACCCCTCGCGTCCGCGGCCTGATCCTCGACAGGACTCCCGATGAAGATTCTGATGGTGAGCCTGAACTACGCGCCGGAGCTGACGGGTATCGGCAAGTACACCACCGAGCAGTCGGAATGGTTGGCGGCGCGCGGCCACGACGTGCGCGTGATTGCCGCGCCGCCGTACTACCCCGCGTGGCGCATTGGTGATGGCTACAGTGCCTGGCGATATCGGCGCGAGACGCTGCGCGGCGTGGAGGTCTGGCGCGCACCGGTGTGGGTGCCGGCGCGACCATCGGGAGCCAAGCGCCTGTTGCATCTGGCGAGCTTTGCCGCATCGACGTTGCCGCTACTGGTGCGGCAATGGTTCTGGCGTCCCGATGTGGTCTTCATGGTCGAGCCGCCGCTGATGTGCACGCCCGCCGCCACGTTGCTCGCGCGTCTATCGGGTGGCCGCGCATGGCTGCATGTGCAGGATTACGAAGTGGATGCCGCGTTCGCACTCGGGCTGCTCAAGCGACCATGGCTGCGTCGTCTCGCGCTCGGCATGGAGCGATTCCTGCTGCGCCGGCAGGATCGTGTCTCGTCGATTTCCTCGAACATGGTTGCGCTGGCGATCGAGAAAGGCGTTGCCCCGGAGCGCGCAGTGCTGCTGCCCAACTGGACCGTACTCCACCAGACCTCACCCGATGCCGCGCTTGCGATGCGCACAGAGCTTGGCATCCCCGAAGACGCCGTGCTGGCGCTCTATTCCGGCAACATGGGCGCCAAGCAGGGGCTCGAACATCTGGCTGCCGCCGCGCGACGCTTGCGCGATCGCGCCGATATCCGCTTTGTGTTCTGTGGCGATGGCGGAGGCCGCGCCGAACTGCAGTCCGCCTGCGCGGATCTTCCGAACGTGCAGTTCCTGCCTTTGCAGAGCAACGAACGCTTTCCGGCTTTGCTGGCCGCCGCCGACGTGCATCTGCTGCCGCAGCGGGCCGATGTTACCGATCTCGTCATGCCTTCGAAGCTGACGGGCATGCTGGCCAGCGGACGGCCCGTAGTCACTACCGCTGCACAAGGCTCTGCGCTGGCCAACGTGGTCAACCTGTGTGGCGTGGTGGTGCCGCCCGGTGACGACGCCGCGTTCGCGGAAGGCATCGCCACGCTTGCGGCGTCGCCCGCGATGCGCACGCAACTCGGCATTGCGGGACTTGCCTGGGCGCGCACGCACCTGGATCGCGATGCCGTGCTCGGACAATTCGAGCAAACGTTGCTGGCAATGACGACCGCGCCCGGCGCACCGGCCACGCTCGGAGACCGGTTCTAGCGCTAGTGCGCTAGTGCGCTGCGGCCTTGCGCGCGACGAAGTGAAACCAGAACAGGCGCCGCATATCGTCGCGCTCGTCCACTTCGTGACCGTGCATGTTGCAGAACACCTTCTCGGTCCGGAGTCCGAGACCGGCCAGCGCGCGCTTCTGCGCTTCCATCTCGGTGTAGTAGATGACGATACCGAAGCGGTGCGCCGCGCAGACCCGCAGCCCGAATCTGTCGTACTGGCGATTGAGCCGGGAGTGCCGCACGAAGTTGAACGCACCGCTGGGCAGTCGCGCCAGCACGCGCGCCGACTTCAGTCCGAAGTCGAGCGCATTGCGCGCATCGTTGGGCCAGTTCAGCATGTTGAGCAGGTTCTCGCGATAGCCGGGCCCCAGCATGTTGTGCGTGGAAAACAGCAGCAGGCCACCGGGGCGCAGCACGCGTGCGAACTCCTGCAGGATCGCCAGCCGGCCGGATGGATCGACGGCGTCGATGCCGTTCCAGCTGAACATCACCAGCCCGAAGTGATTGTCCGGAAACATCGAGAGGTCGCGCGCATCGGCGTGCAGCACCGTCACGTCCGGATGATTGCGTCTGCAGATTTCAACCAGTTCGGCGGTGTAGTCCACGGCGGTGTAGTCCGCGCTCAGGCGCCGCAGCAGCGGCACGGTGCGTCCGCCGCCCACGCCCACATCAAGTAGCGGCTGGCCGCGCACGTCGTCGGCCACATAGGCCAGGGCGGCCTCTTCGCCCGGATCGGTCACGCCCGAGAGCGCACCGAACATGCGCTGCGCCCCGCCACTGCGCCACGCCTTGCGATTGATTTCGTCCTGCTGGGTCTGCGCCATCATGATGGGCTCCCAAACACATCGGTCAATACTGATTCCCGCCACTCCACCGGTTGAAAAAATTGCCGGTCCAGAATTGGCAGCACCGATGCTAGGGAGTTTCCTGCGCGAGATTTGTGCGGTAGCGCACAAAGTGCGGCGGACTCCGTTAGATCATGGTCTGATGGTTTGGAGCCACGTCTCAGACCGCCCGGGCGGGCAAGTCTGCGGGTGCATGGCCGTGTACTTCGGCTACGTTTCGGTAGATGCGCTCGTACTCGTCGAGCGCATGGTCTGCCGAAAATTTCGCTGCGTGAGCCAGCGCCGATGCGGCATACGCCTGCCGCATCGGCGCGGTCCAGGCGGCCATGTCAGCGAGTACCGCAGCATGCCGTGCAGCCCATGCCGCAGCATCGCCTTCCGGCATCCGTTCGATCAGCGTCGCCACGCCACCGGCGATCTCGCTCATCGGCGCGCGATCCGTGGTCAGCACCGGCGTACCGCACGCCATGGCCTCGATGATGGGCCAGCCGAAACCTTCTTCGAGGCTGGGGAAGACAAACACCGCGGCGAGCGCATAGGCCGCGTGAATCGCCTGCGTCGACAATCCGACGAGCCAGCGCACGTTGCCTCCCGCCGCTTCGGCCTGCGCAGCCGCAGCCACCATCTCGGCATCAGGAGCCTGCGGTCCCATCATCCAGAGCGGGCGGATGCTCGCCGCAGGCGTTGCACGGCAGTAGGCGGCGTACAGCGCCAGCACGCCCGCGCGATTCTTGTACCACTGGTTGCCGCCGATATGCAGCAGCATGCCTGGCACCACGGGTTCCTCGACCTCCTTCTTCAGCGTTGCCACGGCGGTGGCCGCATCCATCGGGCCGAAGGGATAGCTGAGACCGTTGTAGACCACCTCGCACGGCGGTGCGTCGCCCGGATAGAAGCGGACGAGATCCCGTGCCGTCGCCTGCGACACCGCGATGAACATGCGGCCTCGCCCGAATCCATTGCGAATCAGCGACTGGTACAGCTTGCCGCTCCAGCTCAATTGGCGGCTCGGAAAATCCCCTGCCAGCTCGCGCAGCGGATTGAAGTCATGGCTATGGATCACATGCGGATACTCGGCCAGGAACGACATCCACATGCCCAGCGCATGATCGCCCAGCACCACGAGCGGCGGCGCCGCCATGCGCCGGAGCCGCGCGCGGGCCTGCCACGGAAACAGGATGAACTGATCGACATAGCCCAGATACTTGCGCGAGCGCGGTCCCATGCCGAGGCGCCGCACGAAGCCTTCCGGGCGCCACAATTCCACGTCGTGCCCGCGTGCGCGCATGCCTTCGCTCACCATGGCGACGAAGCCGTTCATGCTGGGGCTGCCCATATAGGCCGGATGGCCGAACACCACGATTTTCACGCTGCCTGCTCCTGCACAAGGTTCGCCGGCGTCACTCCCGGCATGGCGTCTGGAACCGCAGCATGCGCCTGCTGCCGCGCACGCAACTGTTCGGCATCCCACGCTCCGGGGCGGTCATCGGGGGTGGGTACGTGGATGGTGTGCTACCCCACATCCATGCCCGGTCATCCTCTGTAGGCTCCGCAACATGAGCCCGAGGATGCCCGAGGACCCCGTATGACCGCCACCACGTTGCAGATTGCCGCCGCTCCACGGCCGCTGCGCTTCCAGCGCTGGCGGACGGCGTTCCTGCTCGTCTGGAGTGCGACAGTCGGCGTGCAGGCGCTGCTCTGGCTGAACTCCGCCAACGTGGCCGCCGCGCTGCTTGTAATCGCCGGTGGCCTGAGCGGCATCCATGTGATGGCGCGCGTGGAGCGGCTGCGCGCGTATCCGATCTCCACCTCGATGCTGCTCGGCTACACGCTGTCCTACTTCCTGCTGCCGCCCGTGGCCACCCTGCTCGAGTGGAAGCCGCTGACGTACAACCTGCACCACCCCGTGCTCGATTTCGCGCACGCGTTCATCTGCCAGATCGCCTTGCTCGGCGCGCATCGTCTCTATCGCAAGAGCCAGACGGCCATGCGTTTGCGTGTGGGCATCGTCAATCGCGTCTATCGACCGATGGGGTTGTTCCACACGGTGGGCAATGTCCAGATCATGGTGATGGGCGTGCTCGGGCTCTGTGCGATGGTGTACCAGGTCTTTGTGGTCGGCATGATCACCGAAGGCAGCGGCGGCGCACTGAACCGGCTGATGCAGGCCATGTATCCGCTGGCCTACCTGCCCTATTGCCTGCTGGTACGGCCCCTGACCGGCGCGCACAGCTACCTGCCGATGAGCATGCGCTGGAAGCTCACGCTGGTGGCCTACACCGCATTGCTCGCGATGGTCTCCATCGGCAGCAACAGCCGCGCGCTGGTGTTGATCGGCACGATATCCGTCTGTCTTGTGCTGGCCTACGGATTCGTGACGCGCACGCTGCCGATGCGCCTGTTCCGGCCGCGCCGGCTGGTGATCGTGGGACTCGTGCTGGCGCTGCTGCAAGGGCCAGTCACCGATCTGGCAACCAGCATGGTGATCGCGCGCGCGCAGCGCAACGATGTCTCGGCTGGGCAACTGATCAGCGCCACGATCGAGACCATGCAGAACCGCGATGCCATTCGCGACCGGCTTGAAGCCGATGCCAACGACAACCACGAAACGTGGGACGAGCGCTATCTCGACAACCTCTTCCTGCAGCGGCTGGCCAACATGAAGTTCGCCGATGCCACGCTCGATCTCGCGCTGCGCCAGGATGCGTCCGCACGCGCCGAGCTGCGCAAGATCGAATGGCAGCGCGTGATCACTGTGATACCAGGCCCCGTGCTCGATGCGCTGGGCGTGGCCGTCGACAAGGACTTCGTGACCACGTCATCGTCCGGCGACCTGATGCTGTTCACGGTCACGGGTGACACCGATGCCCTCGGCGGCTTCCGCACGGGTTCGATCTTCGGCACAGGCTATGCCACGTTCGACTGGCTCTACCCAGGCGTGCTGGCAATCCTCGCCTTTGTCACGTTCGCGTTGGCCGATGCGCAGACCACGCGCCGCACCTTGCCTGCGCGCGATGGCAGCCCGGTGCGATGGGTACCCGTCTTCAGCCCGCTCGTGGTCACGCGCTTCTACACGTGGGTGTTCTATCTGACCAGCGCGGCCACGGGTGTCGAATCATTGTCGGGACTCATGCAACTGATCCTGCGCGGCTGGATCGAAAGCGCCTTCATCTACACCATCGTCTTCTGGATCTCGCGCGTCTTCGTGCGCGCCATCGGCAAAGGAGCCACCTGAAATGGCCAGAATCCTCTACCTCGGCTGCAGCCTCGAAGGCAGCACTGCGCTCTACCGCGCGCAGGCGTTGCGCCGCCTCGGCCATGCGGTGACCATCGCCGATCCATTCCTGGCCGTCGATCGCCAACTCAACAACCGTTGGCTCAACGCCGCGCATTTCCGCACTGGATACCGCGCGTTGCAATGGACGATGCACGACTGGGTGGCTCATATCTGCGCCACGCTCGGTGAACTCGACACACCCGACATCGTCTGGGTCGATAGCGGCGAGCTGCTCGGCCCCGACTGCATCCGCCTGCTCGCGAGCACGGGCGCCACGACGGTGCTGTACAACCACGATGACCCGTCCGGCCCGCGCGACGGCCAGCGCTTTGCCACGCTGCGCAACGCCATACCGGCCTACGACCTGTGCGTGGTGGTGCGCGACGAGAACATCGAGGAACTGCGCGCGCTGGGCGCCTCGCAGATCATGCGCGTGGACCGCAGCTACGACGAGGTCATGCACGCGCCATATGCCAGTGACGACGAGATCCCGGACAGCTTCCGCTCCGAAGTCGCTTTCATCGGCACGTGGATGCGCAACGAGCCGCGCGACAAGCTCATTGCCGATCTCATCACGCGCGGCATTCCGGTCTCGATCTGGGGCGCGCGCTGGGGCATGTCTTCGTTCTGGCCAATGCTGCGGCCTCATCATCGTGGCGGCAACCTCAATGGACGCGACTACGTGGCGGCCATGCAGGGCAGCAAGATCTGCATCGGTCTGTTGTCGTCGGGAAACCGCGACCTGCACACCACGCGCACGATGGAGATTCCGTACGCCGGCGGCCTGCTCTGCGCCCAGCGCACGCGAGACCACCTGGCCATGTTCGAAGAAGGCCGCGAAGCCGTGTTCTGGAACGATGCTGACGAGTGCGCGCACTGGTGCCGCACGCTGCTCGACAACACCGCGCGACGCGAAACCATCCGCGTGGCGGGCATGCAGCGGGTACGCGCCAATGGCGCCGGCAACCAGGATATCTGCGCACGCGTGGTGGAATCGGCGCTGCAGTTGCGTGCCAGTGCCGCCATGCCCACGCGCGAGGTGCGCACGCTGACACCAGCGCTGGCCGATGTGGCGGTGGAGTCGTAGAAGCGACGAAGATTTCGCGTGGGGGAAGGACCGATACGGGCCGCGTTGAGCGGCCCGTGTTGTTTGCCTGAATGGCTAGACCGGTTGCAACGCGGCGCCAGGCGCGCCGACGATCTCCAACAGCCGATCCGCAAAGCGGCTGCTCTGGAAGCGCTGCTCGAAACAAGCCATCGCCTGCTCGCGCATCCGCGCACGATCCGATGCCGGCGTGCCAATCCACTGGCGCAGCACGCGCTCGGCATCTTCCTGCGTATCGTCGCAGATCATGCCCGCGCCATCGCCTTCGATCTCGCGCCAGATATTGACCTTGTTCGATATCAGCACGGGCACGCCGCAAGCCAGGGACTCCGCCACGGCCACGCCAAAGTTCTCCTGATGCGATGGCAGGCAAAACGCTTCGGCCGCTTCGAACGCGCCCCATTTCAGATCGCCCTGCAACATGCCGGTCCACGTCACGCGATTGCCCACACCGGCCGCATGCGCGATGCCTTCGAGCTGATGGCGCATCGGCGTATCGCACGGCCCAGCCATGATGAGATGCAACGAGGGGTCCATCGACGCAACGCGGCCAAACGCCTGCATCAGCAAATCGACACCCTTCTTCTCATGAATCCGGCCCAGGAAGAGCAGGTTGCGCCGCCCCGCCGTGGCCGGAAACGCGCGCGTAAAGGCCGTGCGCATCGCAGCGCGATCCGGCGGCGGCGGCGACGTGCCGAACGTGGTGACCTGCTCGCGGCACTGATACAGCGCGAACGACTCTCTGGCACGCAGGCGCTCGTCCTCCGCCGTGAACAATACCGCGCGTGCATCGCGCAACACCCAGTAGTCACCCACGGCCCAGTACAGCGACTTCTTCAGATGCTTGAGCGGATAGCGCTCCTTGAACCACGGATCGAGCATGCCATGCGTAAAGACGAAATACGGCGTGCGCCCACCGCGCAGGGCCAGCCATGTGGCCAGGCTGTGGAACTGCCAGATGCCGTGGACGATAATCACGTCGTAGTCCGCGGCATGCTCGCGCAGCCAGCTCACGATGCGCGTATTGAAGCCGTACCGCAGGCGGCTCGGCCCCAGCGCCACGAGATCCAGCCCACTGTTGACCACATAAGGCGCATCGGGCGGATCGTTGCTGCAGATCTGCGCCTGCACGCCGCGCTGCGCCAGATAGATATCCAGCTGGCGCAACCCTTCGATCGGACCGCCACCTACCGGGTTGATCGAGTTGATGACATGTAAAAGCCGCATGAAAGGTAGCCTCCTGCACGCCTGAAGATGACGGCAGCCTAGCCCCCGGCGCTTGCGACCTCCGTACGTTGCAGCACAAACAGCCGGTTGGGAGAGGCTTCGGCACCCACACCACACCCTCCCCGCGCCAATGTGGTGAAACGTACCGAAGCCACGGCCCCACGATCCTACTCTCGCATCATCAGAAGCTGTGGCCGCGGGTTGCGCGGCATGCACGCTTGGGCTCTGGGTTGGTTCTGGTTGGGAGAATCGAGATGTCATCAGGTCGCTTCGCCATGTTTCCCGTAGGTTCCGCACTGGTCACCCTGTGCGCCGCCGCTTTGCTTTCCGCATGTGCCGCAGCGCCGGGCATGCGTATCTCCGATGCCGCCATGCAGGCGTCCGGCGGTGATAGCGAAAAGCCGCCCGAGATCACGCCGATCACGCTCAAGCTCAATGAAGAGTTGCGCAAGAACGCCAAGCCTACCAACGTAGGTGTGGAGCAACTGTTCGGCACACCGCAGCCCTATCGCGTCGGTCCCGGCGACATCATTTCCGTCGTGGTCTGGGATCACCCCGAGCTCGTGTTCCCGACGCAGACGTACAGCGTGGCCACGGCGATGGAGATTCCGGTCACCAGCGGCGGATCGAACATGCCGGGTTATGTGGTCAGCCCCAGCGGCGACATCCAGTTTCCCTATGCGGGCGTGTTGCACGTGGCCGGCAAGACCACGAATGATCTGCGCGAGGAAATGTCGCGCGTGATCTCGCGTGTGGTGCGCAATCCGCAGATGACGGTGCGCGTGCTCGGCTTCCGCAGCCAGCGCGTGTATGTGGACGGCGAGGTGAAGACGCCGGGTGCGCTGCCGATCGACGATGCGGCGATGACGCTCGTGGAAGCGCTGAATCGCGCTGGGGGCGTGCTGAACCTGACCGGCGACAACAGCCGCATCCGCGTGACGCGCGGCGAGCAGACGTGGTACGTGGACATGCCCGCACTGCTGCGCAAGGGCGTGGACCCCGCACGCATCCTGCTGCGCAATGGCGACATCGTGCGCGTGGAACAGCGCGAAGGCAGCAAGATCTTCGTCACCGGTGAAGTGGTCAAGCCGGTCTCGCTGCTGATGCGCGACGGCAAGATGTCTCTCAACGAGGCCCTGGGCGACGCCGGTGGCGTAAACCCCGGCACTGCAAACGCCGGGCAGATCTTCGTGATCCGCAAGAAGGAAGACGGCGCGCCGCAGGTGTTCCACCTTGACGGCACCTCGCCGGTTGCACTGGCCGTGGCCGAGGGCTTCGAGATGCATCCCAAGGACGTGGTCTATGTCGATGCCAACGGCATCGTGCGCTGGAGCCGCGTCATGAGCATGCTGGTCCAGCCGATCACGGGCACCGCCGGCTTCATGCGTTATTGAGCAACATCGAGGAACGTCGTGACAAAGATTCGTTCGATTCTTGTGGTCTGCCTCGGCAATCGGTGCCGTAGTCCGATGGCCGCGGTGCTGCTGCAGCAGGCACTGCCTGACTGCATCGTGCTCTCGGCCGGGCTGGAACCACCCGTGGGCGCGGACGCCGATCCGCGCGCCGTGCGGCTGCTTTCGCGCGAGGGGGTCGATCTGCGTGCGCATCGTGCACGGGCCATCGACGCCCGGCTGGTGGAGCAGGCGGACCTGGTGCTGGTGATGGAGGCCGACCAGCGCGACTGGCTGGAGGGCCTGCATGCCGGCGCGCGCGGCAAGACTTTCCGGTTATGCGAATCCATCGATGCGGATGTGCCGGACCCGTACGGTGGATCGCATGGCATGTTCGCAGTGGTACTTGGGATGATCCGGCACGGGGTGGATGCATGGTCAACACGCGTTCAGCAACTCGAGAACGCAAGCGGGTGTGAGGAGACATCATGAGCAACGTCAGGCAATTCCGGGATCCGGCGGCAGACATCGAAGAAGGCGGCGAGAAGCCGCTCGACCTGACCGCTGTCCTGGACACGCTGGTCCGATACCGTTGGACCTTCATCATCGTGGCTGGTCTCATCACGGTGCTCGGTGTGGTCTACGCGATGCTGAGCAAGCCCGTCTACCGCGCCGATATCGTCGTGCAGGTGGAAGACACCACAGGCAACCCTGCCGGCGCCAAGCTGGCGGCGAGCCTGTCTCCGGTGTTCGACGTCAAGCCCGCCGCCTCCGCCGAAATGGAACTGCTGCGCTCGCGCATGGTGGTGGGCAAGGCGGTGGATCTGCTGAACCTCGACGTCGTGGCATCGCCGCGCTACTTCCCGGTGATCGGCTCGGCCATCGCGGCACGTGCGAGCCAACTCTCCACACCGGGACTGTTCGGCTATGGCGGTTACGCGTGGGGGATCGAGTCGATCAAGATGGCCAACCTCACGGTGCCGCCGGACCTCGAAGGTGCCGAGATCCGCGTGACCAAGACGGAGGGCGACGGCTTCCAGGTAACGTTCCCGAACCAGGACACGGTGGCCGACGGCAAGGTGGGCGTGCCGATGACCATCGAGACGCGCAAGGGCACGGTCAAGATGGAAGTCAGCCAGCTCGTGGGCAACCCCGGCGCACTCTTCATCGTGCGGCACATTCCGCGCGGCGCGGCCATCGCCGGCCTGCAGACGCGGCTGATGATCGCGGAGCGTGGCAAGCAGAGTGGCGTGATCGGTGTGGCGCTCGAAGACAACTCGCCCGTGCAGGCCGCCAAGATCCTCAACGCCATCGCACAGGAGTACGTCGAGCAGAACGTCCACCGCAAGGCGGAGGAAGCGGAGAAGTCGCTGAAGTTCCTCGAAAGCCAGATGCCGCAGCTCAAGCAGCAGGTGGAGACGGCCGAGCAGCGCTACAACTCGATGCGTAACCAGCGCGGCACGATCGACCTGAGCGAGGAATCGAAGCTGATCCTGTCGCAATCCGTAGCCATCCAGACCAAGCTGCAGGAGCTGCGCACCAAACGCGAGGAACTGGCCACGCGCTTCACGCAGAGCCATCCGAGCGTGGAGATCATCGACAGCCAGATCGCGAGTCTCTCCGGCCAGCTTGGCGGCGTGACGAACAAGATCCAGAAGCTGCCCGAGGTGGAGCAGAACGTGCTGCGCCTGATGCGCGACGTGAAGGTCAGCACCGAGCTGTATCAGCAACTGCTCAACGACACGCAGGCGCTGCGGCTCACCAAGGCCAGCAAGGTGGGCACGGCCCGCCTGATCGATCCGGCTGACATTCCGCTGGACCCGGTGCGCCCGAACCGCCCGATGATCTCGGTGGTAGCTGCCATCCTGGGCCTGCTGGCCGCGCTGATGGCCGTGCTGCTGCGCCATGTGCTCGATGGCGGGCTCGTGGATGCCGACGAAGTGGAACAGCAGACCGGCCTCACCGTCTACGCCACGGTGCCGTTCAGCAATGCTCAGGCCAGCCTGAAGCCCTCGGACGAGGCGCACGCCGGCCTGCTGGCCACCGATGCGCCCGACGATCCCGCCATCGAAAGCCTGCGCACGTTCCGCACCGCGCTGCAGTTCGCGCTGCTGAACAGCCCGAACCGCGTGGTGGTGATAACGGGTCCGGCGCCGGGCGTGGGCAAATCCTTCGTCAGCCTGAACTTCGGCGCGATTGCTGCCAAGGCGGGCCGCAAGGTGATCCTAATCGACGCCGACCTGCGGCGCGGCAGCCTGAACCATGCGCTGGGCCGCATGCGCACGCCGGGCCTGACGGAAGTGCTGACCGGTGCGGACTTCGACAACGTGGTGCAGCGCGATGTGGTGCCCGGACTCGACTTCCTCGCCACGGGCACGCAACCGCCGCTGGCTGCCGACCTGCTGGAGCATCCGGCGATGGGCGGGCTGCTGGAGTTGCTGAAGACACGCTACGACCTGATCCTGCTCGATACGCCGCCGGTATTGGCTGCCACCGACGCCACGATCCTGGCCAAGCATGCCGGCGCCGTGTTTGCAGTAGCGCGTGCGGACAGCACCACGGCGCGCGAGTTGATCGCGTCGCAACGTGCGCTGAAGCAGGCGGGCAGCGACATCAAGGGCGTACTGTTCAACGGCCTGCATGTGGAAGGCCGCTGGTATCGGCCGCATGCGATGTATGGCAAGTATCGCTACATGAGCCAGTACGGCAAGGCCCACGGCAAGCGCGCGTAGTTCCCATCCACACAACATGGCTCAAACATGCCCGGCATCTCTGTCATCGTCCTGACGAAAAACGAAGAACAAGACCTGCCGGGCTGCCTGCGCAGCCTGGCGTGGTCCGACGATATCGTGGTGTATGACTCGATGAGCGATGACCGCACCGTCGAGATTGCGAAACAGTTCGGCGCGCGCGTGATACAGCGGCCATTCGACAACTGGTCTGCGCACCAGAACTGGGGGTTGAAGCACATCGACTTCCGGAATCCCTGGGTTTACTACTCCGATGCCGATGAACGCGTGACGCCCGAACTGGCCAGCGCGATGCAGCGGGCCGTGGCCGACGCCGGCGACAACGTGGCTTTCCGCGTCAGACGGCGCGATCACTTCATGGGATCTTGGCTGCGGCACGTGGCACCTTCGCCGTTCAACATCCGCCTGTTCCGTCCCGAACGCATCCGCTATGAACGGCTCTGCAATCCGGTGACACTGGTAGATGGTCCCACGGGCGATATCGGCGCGCACTTCGACCACTACCCGTTCAGCAAGGGCATCACGCACTGGTACGACAAGCACAATCGCTACAGCAGTTTCGAAGCTGAACAGATCCTGCTGAATCGCGCCAACGGTATGCAGTTCAGCATCTGGCGCGCGTTCTTCGACGGCGACCGTAACGAACGCCGCTTCCATCAAAAGGAGCTTTACTATCGGCTGCCGTTCCGGCCTGTGGTGATGTTCCTGCTGCTCTACTTCTTCCGTGGCGGCATCCTCGATGGCCGCGCGGGGCTGACGTTCTCGCTGCTGCGCGCGTTCTATGAGTACATGATCGTGCTGAAGGTCAGGGAAGCGCAGTGCAAGCCGAAGGTGAAGGAAGAAGCGGTGCTGGAGGGTAGGACGGGGGAGGTTTAATTCTCGCTCCTGGTTCTCGCTCCCCTCTCCCATGCAATGGGAGAGGGGTTGGGGGAGAGGGCCGGAGGCTCTGCTTGCCGACCACATCGCAATTTGCACCGCGGGGGCCCACCCCCCCCCCCCCCATCCATGGGGTGGGGGGGTGGGGGAGCGGGCCGGAGGCTCTGCTTGCCGACCACATCGCAATTTGCACCGCTTGCCCTCTCCCCCGCCCCTCTCCCGCATAGCGGGAGAGGGGAGAAAACCAAGCGGGCCTCAGATCGTTTCGCCCGCCTACTCCCACTCCTCATGCTTCGTCCGCTTGCCGATCATCTTCGCCGGCGTGCCGCCGTAGACGGTCCATGAGTTTGGCAGTGACTTGGTGACCACCGACCTCGGCGCAATCACCGCACCTTCTGGCAACTCCACCCCTGGCGAGATAAACGCTTCCGCGCAAACCCACACGAACGCGCCCACCGTGATCGGTGCGGTGATCAGTTGAAAATTGCTGCTGTTGTAGTCGTGCGAACCCGCGCACAGGTGCGAGCCCTGCGAGATCACGCAGCGGCGGCCCAGGTGGATGTGGCCCATGCTGTAGAGGGTCACGCCATCGGCCACGCCGGCGTAGTCGTCGATGGATAGCCGCCACGGTGCCCAGATCTTGACCGTGGGATACACGTGGACATGCGTGCCGATGCGCGCGCCGAACGCGCGTAGCAGGAAGCTTCGCCACGGGTGCAACGGGCGGGGGCTGAATCGGAACAGCAGCAGCCAGGTCCAGTTCCAGGCCAGTCGCAGCACGCGGTTCTGCAGCGAGAACGAGGGGCCGACGGAGGGGTCGTCTTTTGCAATCAGCATGATCCGATCTCGCTCCCGGCCAGTGCGCCAATCGGAACCCCTGCATCGCGCCTGCGGTGCGTGGCCAAGTCCTCCATGAGCGCCGCCACGCGTCCGCCATACGTGGACCATCCACCAATGCGGCGCACGCGAAGCAGCGCTGCGGCGCCCATCATCTGCTGCAGCCAGGGTTGGTCGGCCAGGTTCTGCATGCGCTCGGCCAGCGCGTCGGCGTCGCGGATCGGCACGATATACCCTTCCTCGCCATCGGTGAACAGATCCTCGCCGCCCGAGTTATGCGTGCCGATGACCGGGCAGCCGCACGCCAGCGCCTGGGCCTGCACCAACGCCAACCCTTCCTCCACGCTCGGCAACACCATCACATGCGCGCGGCTCATGATGGTCTTCAACTGCGGCTGAGGCACGGAGCCCGTCAACGTCACGCCTTCGAGCGGCAGACCGCTGGCATGCAGCCACGACAGCATGGCAGGATCACATCCGCCCACGATCGTCAGCCGTTTGGCGCGATGCGTGAGTTTGGCAAACGCCTGGAGCAGATACGGAATGCCCTTGCGGATATTGACGCCACCCACGAACAGCACTTCGAAAGAATCCGTGGGGGGCTCCGCCACTTTCTGGAAGCGCGTCAGGTCCACGCCGTACGGAATCAGCCTCAGCTTGCGCTCCGGCACACCGGCATCGACGAACGAGCGATATGCAAAGCTCGACGGCACCGTAATCAGGTCCGCCTCCTCGTACTCGCGTTCCTCGCGCGCGATGACGCGCGGGTCGATGGGCTTGTACCTCAAGCCCCAGCGCGCGTGCTCCTCGGACAGGATCTGGTCCTGGATGCGGATGTGCGACGAACCACGGTCGCAGATGTATCCCGCGCCGCGCGACTTCACGATGCGCCCCGCGTCGCCGGCCGACGACGACAGTCCCGAATACACATCGCACTCGGGAATATTGCGCGTCACGTGCCGGCCGAACGATTCCAGGTTCCAGTGCACCAGCTCGCGCATGATGGCCCTGTCATAGCCCAGGCGCGTGCCCAGCTTCATGCACGGTGCATGCAGCCACGGAAACGTGCGGATGGCCGATTGAGGCAGGCGCTCGTCGCGCAGCTTGAAGCGCGGGTAGCCGGTGAAGACTGTCAGTTCATGCCCGCGGGCATGCAGCTCTCGCGCCAGGTCGAAGGTGTGAAACCTACCGATAGTGGACAGCGCTATTCTCATCAAGCTCCTCCGCATGATTGTCCCGCGACAGGAAAGTTCTAGCCGTGAGCCACAGGCACACGGACATGGCCAGTATCTCGCCGCCGATCATCGCGGCGACCAGACCCATGATCTGCATCTGCGTGCCCAGCACCCATGCCGCGAGCAGCGACAGCGCGCTCAGCGACAACGCCGCCACGCCCAGCCGGCTGTGCTGGTTGGTAGCAAGCAGCACCACGCGCGGGATGTGCCAAAGGCCGGCCACCGCCGCATAGCAGAGGAACGCCGCCATCACCGATGCATGGAAGGGAATCTCGCCCTTGGTCCAGATGCGCAGCAGCAGCGGCGCGCAGACATAGAGCAACCCGCTCAGTGCGATGGCGCCAAGCGCTCCGAGCATCGACGTGCGCAGCAGCAACCGACGCAGCGCGCGCATCTCGCCACTGCCGTACATGCGCGCAAACTCGGGCCACAGCGCATGGCTCAGTGTGGACGTGACCTGCACGGCCACGCGCGCCACAGTGCGATAGGTGTTGAAGACGGCCACGGCAGCCGGTCCGAGCAGGTGCGCCGTCAGCAGCGTGAATCCCTGGAAGCTCAGTGCGTTGGAAATCGGAAACGTCATGAAGGCAATAGACGGCTTGAGCATTGCGCGCACCTCGGCCCAGTCTGCCTGCCGCATGCCCCACGACAATCCGGTCTGCGCGCGCGTGCTTTGCCGGCTGATCCAGAACAGGGTGGCCATGCGCACCAGCAACATGCCGCACGCCACGGCCGCGAACGTGCCGGCCAGCAGCAGACCGGCGATGCCGCCGAGCCACTCCAGCAGGCGCGCGGTCACGTTCATGGTCACGCCCTGCGCATAACGCCCCGTGGACAGGAACGCCGCGCCCGACAACCCATTGCCCAGCGACAGCAGCACATTCACAAGCAACGCGGCCAATGCCAGCCGCATGTCGAGGCTGCCGAGTTCCGGCAACGGCAGCCACAGCGCTGCAGGAATCGCCAGCGTGGCGATACTGGCGCATGTGAGCAGGATGAACATCTGCGCGCTCTGGAATACGCGGTTGGCAGCGCGCGTATCGCCCGCGCCGGACAGCATGCTCATGCGGTTGCCCGCCACGGTGACCATGCCGACATCGGCCATCGACAGATAGGAAGGAATCGCGGAGATGACGAGCCAGGTGCCGTAGGTGCGGAGATCCCAATGGCTCAGGAAGATCGGCAGCGATGCCAGCTGCATGAGGATGTTGGCGAGCTGGTCATACGTATTGGCGCCGATGCCGGCCATGATGCGCTTAACGATCGGAGACATCGGTCATTGCCTTCTTCGTGTGCGGAAGGGCAGATCCTCATCCACCCCTGTTCGCAGCATGCGTCCACCCCCGCAAAGGGGTCTGTTCGTTGTCACACATCGGACCACGGCGGCCTGGTTATCCGGCGGCCCGCATGGCCGGCACGACGGACGATGACTGTGTGGCGACTTCCACGATGGGCTCGGCAACCGTCTGCTGGCGACGCAGGTTCTGCATCAGGAACGAGAGAAAGGTGTCGCGGCTCGGCGCCAGGATCATGGCGTGGTCAAGTTGCGCGCAGCGATGCGCACCAATGCCGGGCAGGTCCTGCAGCGCGTGGAACGCTTCGCCGAAACACCGCCCCGCCAGCGCAAGCCCTGCATCCTCCACACCGTAGAGCAGATCCAGTTGCACGCCGCGCCGGCTCAGGCGATGCATTGCCTCGCGCGCATAGTCCGGCTCCGGATCGGCCTGCAGGTCGTCGGGAACGGCGGAGGGGCGCGCAAACATGCGGCCGAGGCGTCGCCCGATCGCGGCGGCGACCTGCCCCACCGGAATGTCGCCGCGCATCAGGCGCTGCCAGTTGCGTGCATTGCGCGCCGCAAACAGGTAGTCGCGCAACGTGGTTTCCCCGCTGTGTTCTGCAGCATCGTCCTCGTCACGCCAGAGAAACTTCAGCGCGTTGGCCATGACCACGCCCGTCACATGTGGATTGGCGAGCGCCGCCTGAAAGCTCAGGTAGGCGCCGGAACAGACGCCTGCCATGACGATGTGTGAGTAACCGCGTGCACGGACCCAGTCTACGGCGGCACTCACGTCGGCGCGCGGTCGTGGTGCGTAGGCACGCGGCACGGCCATCTCGCGGGCGGCGCCGGGGCTATCGCCCAGTGACGACACATCGAGCCGCAAGGCCGCGAAACCGCGGCGGGCCAGCGCGCGGGACAACAGCACGAACGCGCGGCCATCGCCTACGTGATGGCTGCCGCCCGTGTTGGGAAAGATCACCACGGCACGCGGTGGCGCGTCCTGCGAGCCCATCGGCTCGCACAGCACGCCGAACTGCTGGCCGCCATCGATCCAGACGGAATGTTCGATCACGCCATCGACCTCGCTCGTGCCGGCGTCGGCATCGATTGCCAGCGGCACAGGTCTGTCCGATGGCAAGGCATCGGGCGCCACCCACTGCACCACGCCACGCCATGCGGATTCCGGTACTGCAGAGATTTCCGGCGACTTCATCATCAGGCGGCTGTCGAAGAATTCGCGGACATCGACTTGTGCCCCGGCCTGTTCGTAATGGCGTTTCAGCGCCGCCACGGCGGACATGCTGCCCGGCGCATCGTCCAGCAGCAGCACATTGGGTGCGGGGCATCCCGGGCGACGGTCGAGCCGCAGCGCGCCGATCTCGCGCACGGCCTCGGCGGACAGTCGGTAGGACAGCACCTCCATACCGTCGTCGGCGGGCGACGCGGCCTGCAGGGGCTGCGGAGGCTGCGGGAGCTGAGATGACGATGCGGCATCCGGCGACTGTCCTGGCTCGTAGAACGCGGTCAACGCCCGCAGCTCGCGCAGATAGCCCCGGCCATTGATCACGGGCGCCATCAACACCAATGCGGCGGGACCGTGGTTGCGGGCAGCCATCGCCTCGGCGGCGAGCACGGCCAGCGTGGCACCGAATCGCCAGCCACCGAGCACCAGCCGCTGCACGCCGGCGAGTGTGCGCAACTGCTCGGCTGCCGCCACCACGTTCTGCACCGCGCGCGGCAGGAAGTCGGCCTCCCCCCCTTCGCCCGCCGAATCGCCAGTGCCGTAGTAGTCGAAGCGCAACACAGGCACCCCGGCCGCAGCCAGATCGTCCGCCAGATGACGCATGCCGCGATGCGCCCACATGGCCTCATGCAACTGCGGCGCGCACAGCACGACGCCAGTCTTGCCCCCGGCCGCCTCGTGCAGCCAGCCCGCACACCCGTCGAACATGATCCGTTTCATCGGTACACCCCTCCCGCTAGCGAAGGAACGAGGGATCGATGGCAGGGCGCGCACACGCAGAAACGGGTACGCTTTCTGCCATCTGGCATCCGTTCAGGCGCCCTGCCGAGCGATGGCGGCCGGGCTGCGCTGCAGGCGCGGCACCGGCTGCAGCGTCAGCGGCATGCCCAGGTACGGGTTCATGTTGCTGAAATCCGCCTGGTTGCTGCGCTTCTGTTTCACGCCGTTGAGAATGCCGCCGAGCAATCGCGCATCGGCACGGCTCAGTCGCTTGAGCGTTTCGTCCACATGCTCGGGCAGCGTGGTGTCGGCGCGCAGCACCAGCAGCGTGGAGCCGGCGAGGTTGGCCACGAACGTGGCATCGGCCACCGCCAGTACCGGCGAGGTATCGACGATCACCAGGTCGAAACGCTCGCGGCACATCTGCAGACAGGCCATCATCGCCGGATGCATCAGCAATTCCGACGGATTGGCCGGCGGCACGCCAGCCGGCAGCACGGACAGGCCATTGACCACGGTGCGCTGTACCGCCTCGGGCAGCGGCACCTGTCCGGCCAGCACCTCGGCCAGGCCCACGTCCACGGGGAGGTCGAACCAGTTGGCCACCTTGCCGCGTCGCAGGTCGGCGTCGATCAGCAGCACGCGCTGGCCCGCCTCGGCAAACAGCACGGCCAGGTTCACCGAGGCAAAGGTCTTGCCCGCGCCTGCCGTGGGACTGGTGATGGCCACCACCTTGTCCGGTGCGGCGCGCAACGTGAAATGCAATGCCGCGCGCACGCTGCGCAATCCTTCCACGGCCATCGAGTGTGGCGCATTGCGTGCCAGCAGGAACTGATCGTGCAATCCCAGCCGCAGCAGACGTTCCGCACCTTCCACATCATCCTCGGTGGTCTCGGCAAGCTCGTCGAGTTCATCCTGCGGCACCAGTGCGTGACCAGGCTGGCGCGTCAGCAAACCCGCCACCTGTGCATGCGACCACGCTGCCTGCGCACGCGCATCCACCAGTCGCTCCAGTGCGGCCTGCTCCTGGCTGTAGACGATATCGCCCAGCATCGGCAGGCCCAGGCGGACCTCGGCATCGTTCACCGTCTCCAGCGCCGGACGGATGCGCTGGCGTACCGTCACGCACGCCATGGCCAGACACAGGCCGATCAGCGCGCCTGCCGTCGTGACGGGCCACGGACCCGGCCCCGTCGGGCGCATCGGCACCAGCGCACTGTCGAGCACGCGCACCTGCCCCGTACGATCGAGCTGCGAAAGCGTGAGTTGCTCGGCCTTGTTACGCAACGTCATGTACATGTCCTCGGCCACCTTCACGTCGCGCGTCAGGCCCACCGATTCACGTTCAGTTGCCGACAGGTTCTGGAACCGCGAATCCATCTCGCGCCGCTCGCGCACCAGTTGCTGGATCTGGTTGTCCACGGTCTTGACCTCGTTCGCCTCCTCGGTGAAGCGCTGCAGCAGCTTGGTGCGCTCCAGCTTCAGCAGGGCGATCTGCTTCTGATAGTCCATGCTGCCCGTGAGGAACGACTGCGCGTCCTGGCTCGGCGCCATCGACCCCGCCTTGGAGCGATAGCGCGTCAGCGCGGCCTCCGCACGCTCCAGCTCCGCCTTCACGCGCGGGATCTCGCCCGACAGGAAGGCCAGCGTCGTGGCGGTATCGTCGCGCCGCTGCGTGGCCTGGCTGCCGATGAAGGAATCCGTGATGCCATTGACCAGCGCGGCCGCCGCCGTGCGATCGGTGGTACGCCAGCCGATGCTGACGGTGCCGGTATCGCCCGGTTGTGCCTCGATGCGCAGCGTCTCCGATACCGCGTCGATGGTCTGCACCAGGTCGTGGCGCTTCAGCACGAAACGCGTGCCCGGTGCGGCGTCGATCCGCGAGACCGTCAGTGCCACGCCGTTGCCTTCGCTGACCTTGCCAACGCTGCCGGCCAGCAGCGCGGTGTCCTTTTCATAGAGGCGGTAGTTGCCGTCGGGCAGCACTTCCAGCGTGAGCGGGACGTCGATCATCCGGTCTGGCACGTTGAGCCGGTCCACCACGATCTGTTCGCCGCCCCATGCATAGCCCAGGCTCTGCGGCCATGCCCCCTTCACCACGCCGGGCGTGGCGAAGTGCGCCACCAGTCCGCCGATCAACGGCGCGCGCAGCGGCTGCGCGGAAATATCGATCCGCAGCCGCTCCACCACGGGCGCCACCACGGTACGGCTGCGCAGCATGCCCACGTCGAGCGGCACGGATGGTGCAGCCAGTGCAGCCATGTTGCCGGCGTTGCGGGCATCCCGCTGCGGCACGGGCTGCAGCACCTGCACCAGCGCGCTGGCGCTGTACATCGACGGCTGCGAGACCGCGAACATCCACGCCACGGCGGCGCCGGCCAGTCCGCCGGCCAGTATCCATCCTGCATGGTCGAGCATGGCCCGACGCGCCCCGCCTCCGGCTGCGGGCATGGCTGCCGCCGCCGCTCCTGCTCCACCCGCGTATGACATCTTGCTCACGACGTCCCCCTTGCCTCGATGCTGCTTACCCGTGCGGGCACGCTGTGCTACTTGCGCCCGTAGTTGTCTTCGAACCGTACGATGTCGTCCTCGCCCAGATAGGCGCCCGACTGCACCTCGATGATTTCCAGCGGCGTCTTGCCCGGATTCTCCAGCCGGTGCAGCGTGCCGATGGGGATGTATGTGGACTGGTTTTCCGAAAGAATGCTCACGGTCTCGCCGCACGTCACGCGGGCGGTGCCGCGCACCACCACCCAGTGCTCGGCACGGTGGTAATGCATCTGCAGGGACAGGCTCGCGCCCGGCTCCACCACGATGCGCTTCACCTGGAAGCGGTCGCCATGATCGATCGAGTCATAGCAACCCCAAGGACGCTGCACCTTGCGATGGTTCACTACCTCGGCGCCGTGTTCCGCGCGCAGCCGCTGCACCACGTTCTTGACGTCCTGCACGTGCGCCTTGTCGACGACGAGCACGGCATCGGCGGTTTCCACCACCACCACGTCCTGCACGCCCACGCAGGCAATCAACCGGCCTTCGGAATGCGCCAGGCATGACGTGGCGCCATCGAACAGCACGCGACCGCGCGCCACGTTGCCGAAGGCATCTTTTTCTGCGATGTCCCAGATGGCGGCCCACGACCCCACATCGGACCAACCCGGGTCCATCGGCACCAGCATGCCGTGGATATCGGGCAGCGTCTCCAGCTTTTCCATCACGGCGTAGTCGATGGAATCCGACGGGCACGCCTCGAACGATTCCTTGCACAGACACAGCGCGTCGCCCTTGGCAGCAGGCTCGGCACCGGCGTACGCGGCGCGGCACAGTTGCGCCATCTCGGGCTGCAACTGCTGCAGCGCATCCAGCCAGACGGAGGCGCGCACCACGTACACGCCGCTGTTCCACCAGTAGTCGCCGGACTCCACATAGTGCTGCGCCAGTTCCAGGTGCGGCTTCTCCACGAAGCGTTCGAGCGGCAGCGCGCCGTCCTCTGACACATTGCTTGTCCGGATGTAGCCAAAGCCGGTTTCCGGCGCATTGGGCCGCACGCCCAGCGTGACGACCGCGCCGCGATCCGCATGCTTGATCGCAATGGCGAGTGCGGCGCGGAAAGCCTCGACGTCGCGCACGGCGTGATCGGCCGGCGTGGCCACAAGCACCGCATCGCCGTGTTCGCCCGCAGTTGCCATGGCATGGAGCGCGGCCATGGTCAGCGCAGGCGCGGTGTTGCGACCGCATGGCTCCGACACGATGCGCGCCGCCTTGCCGCAACGCTTCATCAGCTCGGCGATCATGAAGCGGTGCTCCTCGCCGCACACCACGATCTGCGGCGCCTCGATGCCCGCTGCGCGCCCGGCCATCACGGCCACGCCTTCCAGCCGGCGCGCCGTGGCTTCGAGCAGCGTGTTCTCGGCCACCAGGTTCAACAACTGCTTGGGATGCTGTTCGCGGGACAGCGGCCACAGCCGCGTACCCGAGCCGCCGGCCAGGATGACAGGCTGGATGACGGCCTGCGCCAGTCCGGGCACAGTGGCGCCCTGCGCCGCCTGCTCGACCAACGTTTCGATGAGGGACGGCGGCGCCAGCGCGCCCGGGTTGGAAATGCTCATCATGCCTCCTGCTCGGTCCTGCGATGCCTGGATTGCCAGCCCGGGGGTTGCCATGCGACCAAGCGCGGGCAGCCACACCGGGCCGGTGAGGATGGGGCCAGTGTGAGATGCCGCCCCCGCAACCTCTGTTCGATTCCGCACATGTTCGGTGCTGCCACGGGGCGCTGCCGCCCGATACGCGATCCCGATGGCTTTGTTGGAGAACGAACCGAAGCCCGTTGGCGACTCGGCTCCAATGCAGGTGGCAGGATTTTGGCGACCCGCATATCGGAGGACAGGCGATGGAGCAAAGCACAGTGACGGACTTCGCGGTGGACATCGACGACGCAGCGCCGCGCCGCACCATCGCCGCACCGCTGCCCCGCCTGCTGCACGGCGAGGAATCGATCTGGCAGGAGACCAACTGCTACATGGATCTCTGGATCGAACTGCTGTACGGCTGGGGTCTCGATCCGCGCCCCGCGCTGGCCTTCACCGTGACGCAGGACTACGAGGGCGATCACTTCACCTTCTTCAAGTATCCGCAGGCCGATCTCGAACTGCTGTACGGCACCGTGGTGCAGGAAACCGCGATCTACGACACGCTCGAAGCGCATATCGTCGAACAGGTGCGGCGCGGTCACGCGATGCTCGTGGAGATGGACAGCTTTTACCTGCCCGATACCCGCGCCACCGCGTACCGCACCGGCCATGTGAAGACCACCATCGCCATCGACGCCATCGATCCCATCGCGCAGCGGCTTTCGTACTATCACAGCCTTGGACACTATGCGGCGGAAGGCGAGGACTACCAGGGCCTGATGCGTCTCACGCCAGAACTGGGCGGTAACGGCAACATCCTGTTTCCCTATGCCGAATGCGCCAAGCGCGTGCGCGCGCCACTGGCGGGACGCGCACTGTCGAACGCCGTTGCGCAGTTGATGCGGCACCATCTGGGCCGTCGGCCTGTGCAGAATCCGATTTCGCGCTGGCGTGAAGAATTCCCTGCGCAGGTCGAGACGATCCTTGCGCGCGGCGATGCGTACTTCCATCACTATGGATTCAACCTGCCGCGCCAGCTCGGTGCCAACTTTGAAATGCTGCATCACTGCCTGACGTGGCTGGGCGAGCATGGATATCCGGTGCCTGCATCGGTACGGACAGCAGCGCTGTCGATCGCTTCGGAATGCAAGGTGCTGCAGTTCCGGCTGGCCCGCGCGATGGCGCGTCGGCGTCCGGATGCCTGCAGCGAAAGCCTGGACAACCTGGAAGCGGCGTATGTGACCGCGATGGAGGGGCTGGTGGCTTCGTTTGGGAGTGGGGAGCCGGTGCACGTCTAAGCTCCTCTGCGGGGGTTCTCCCCTCTCCCGCAAGCGGGAGAGGGGCGGGGGAGAGGGCCAGGGGTGAAAATTGCAACGCCGTTGGCAAGCAGAGCCTCCTGCCCTCTCCCCTAACCCCTCTCCCAAAGGGAGAGGGGAACCATAACCATCAGGGAGCAAACTTCAGATCACGCATGCGCCAGCGTCAGCGCCGGCAGCAAACGGTCGTATTCGCGCTTGACCAGCTTGTAGCATTCGCACGAGTGGTGTTCCAGGCCGCAGCGGTCCAGCACCGTGATGTGCCCACGGCTATGGTGGATCAGTCCCAGATCTTCAAGCTTGCCCGCGGCTTCGGTCACGCCTTCGCGGCGCACGCCGAGCATGTTGGCGATGACTTGCTGCGTGATGACCAGCTCGTTGGAGTTCATGCGATCGATGGCCAGCAGCAGCCAGCGGCACAGTTGCTTGTTCAGCGAGTGGTGGCGGTTGCAGGCAGCGGTCTGGGCGATCTGCGTCAGCACGGCTTGCACGTACAGCAACGTCACGCGTTGCAGCGCCGGAAGGTGGCCCAGTTCGGCGCGCAGTACGCGTGCCGGAATGCGGTAGGCGAAACCGGGGCTGCGCACTTCCACGCGGCTTGGCATCGTGTCGCCGCCGGTGACCACCGGAATGCCTACGAGACCTTCATTGCCCACCGCTGCGAATTCCACCGTGGCGCCGTCTTCCAGCAGCGACAGCAGCGAGACCACCGACGTGGTAGGAAAGTACACATGGACAATGCGCTGGCCCGAATCCGTCAGGAGTTCCCCGGCACGCAGGCGCACCAGTTCGAAGTGGCGCGACAGCATGTCCCATTCGTGGCGCGGGAGTGCGTTGAGCAGATGATTGATGTGCAGGTCCGACCGATGCGTAATCATTTTCTTCCCTCCGTTTGACCCGGAAGCGACATCGGTACTCGCCGCAAGACAATACTTGCGAGACATGTGACCCGATTTCGCCGCTCCGCTTTGTACTCAGCTTTGTCGCTGGCGATTTCCCCGGCAGCCTTTCAGCCGCCACCCGTTTAACCCCGCCCAAGCTCTCGAACCATCCCGGTTCGCATTGCGTTGTTGACTGTATTAAGTGCCATGCAGCACAGAACTGACAGTAGGCAGACGGATAGGTCAGAGATTCATGCTTCGGTAGGTTGGATGTAGGCATTCCGGCGAAGCGGCGCCGCGCCGTGCCATCCGTCGGCATTGGCCGACAGGATGAGGCGGGCGTGCGCTGCCGCACCAGCCGTGGGCTGGCGGGCAATTTCGAAAAGGTTGAGATGCGCGCGAAAAGGTTTAGCCCGGATGGGCAGGTTGAGGCGTCAGCCGTCGTAGCCGACTGCGCGATCGGCGTTCAGCGCGGAAACCTCGCCCGAAGGGATGGCCCCGATACCCGCTGCGCCGCCTGCCTCATGCATCAGGCGGATACGGCGCGACGCGCCGGGGCCCAGGTGGAACCAGTCGGCCTCCGGCAGATACGCGTGATCCTCGATATGAACCCAGCGCGCGAACCGCTGCGCCGTGACCGTCAGCCACCAGACGCCATCCTCGCAGGCCACGCTGGCGCGCAGGCCCGGATCGCGCAGCGCATCGGCGCGGCGGTCGTGCAGGAACACAGACTGGCTGAGCAACGGGTTGCCTGTCTGGTCCGCGCCGCACAGCGTGGCCATGACCACGTCGTGCGCGGGCGCACCGAAGCGGTAGGCGTACGTGAAATCGAAGAAATGGTCGATCAGTTCGGCGGCCACCAATCGACGACTTTCACGCGGCGCCAGGGTCAGTGTCTGCGCAGACTCGGCCACCGTATGTTCGCCGTCGCGCAGGCAGCGCAGTTGCAGTTGCACCGTGCGCGCCGTTGCTGTCTCGTTGATCAGGTGCACATGCAGGCCGTTCAACCCCTCATCCGTCAGGATGACCTGCACCGGCTGCCAGACCTGCCGCAGCGCATGCCAGGCGGATTTCGGCCGCGCCTTCGCATCGACGATGCCCCATCCCGGCCCCGGCAGCAGATCCTGCAATTGCCAGACCAGTCCGCCCCGGCATGTGGAACCCGTACGCCGCCATTCGCCGAACACCTCGGTCATGATCTCCGCCACCACGGCGCGCGACAGCGCGAGGTAGCGGGCCGGACGCTCGTAGCGCAGGCGCGGCGGATCGACGTCGAACAGTGCGCGCAGATAGAAATCGCGGATGTCCTCGAAATCCCACGCGGCGCCGGCGTCGCGCGGCACACGCGCCTTCCAGCGCGGATCGTGCAGCGGCTGCGACAACCCCGCTTCCGTCAACGTGCGGGCGCAGGGCACATTGGCAAAGGCCAGGCACTCGGACGTAAAGCGCACGTTGGCGAGCCGCGCATCGGACAGTGGCCGCTGGTACGCGCCCACGCCGTAGTAATGCGACACCCCGGTATCGGGCTGGAACGGCCACGCGCCCTCGCTGGGCGAGTTGCGCACATAGATGGCACCCGGGCGATGCTCGGCCACCAGTGCGGGAATCAGCGAATCGAACAGCGGCTGGCGCCACACGCCGCGCGATGCACCCATCATCGACGCCTGCTGCTCGGCCTCGCTGCCACCGCACAGCACGGCAAGGCTCGGATGCGCACGCGTCGACGTGAGCCATTGCGAGACTTCACGCCGTGCATCGTCGAGAAAAGCCGGGCTGGCGCTGGTCTCGCTGCCATAGTCGAAGTTGGCGAACATGAAGTCCTGCCAGACCATCAGCCCCAGCGCGTCGCACTGACGATAGAACGCTTCACCGGGATAGCACGTCACGCCGCTCACACGCACCATGTTCGCACCGGCATCGCGCGCCAGTTGCAGCCAGCGCGCCACGGCTTCTTCGGAATCGGCAAGACCCGGCAGATCGTGGCTCGATACGCACGCGCCACGGCAGAACACCTGCTCGCCATTCACGCGCAAACCGAACGCGCCCGGCTCGCCTTCTCGGTCTTCGGTGATCGTGCGGAATCCCACGTTGCCGCATGCCAGCACCTGGGCACCGATGCTCGCATCCACGCGATACAGCGCGGGTTCGCCGTGCGTGTGCGGCCACCAGCGTTGCGCATCGGGCACGCGTAGCGTACCGGCCAGCGTGTGCGGATCGGTGCGGCGCAGCTCGCCATGCCAGATCGCCTGATCGGGGCCGATGGCCGAGAACGCACCGAGCGCCGGTGCTGCACCGGGGAAATGCAGTTGCAGCGCGACGACACCATCCTTGCCATCGACACCATCGAGTTCGCCCGACAACTCCGCACGCACGCCATGTGCGATGTCGGTGCCGACAGGATCGAGCAATTCGATATCGCGCCACGGTCCCACCGCATGCACGGGCGGGCACCAGCCGGGCATATGCCCGAGCAACGTGGTGCGCACCGCACGCAACGTGGGCGGCTGGATCATGCGCGGCTTCCAGCGCACGGGGCCGCGTTGCGTACGCAGCCACGGATGCATCGCGCGGAAACAGATATGCAGCACGTTCTCTTCACCGGCGAGCTCCACTTCTACCTGATGCGCCACGAACATATGACGCGTGGTCAGCACGTTCACGCCGTTAAGCCAGACCTCGGCAATCGTCGCCAGTCCATTGCAACGCAGCAGCCTGCGGCCGTTGCCGGAGAACTGCAGCCGATACCAGTAGTCGTGCTGGTGCAGCGGCGGCGGCAGCGTCTCGTCCCAGCGGCCTGCGGCGCGCAATGCCGTAGCCACCGTGCCCGGCACCGTGGCGGGCAGCCAGTGCCCGGTGTCCGACAGCTCGCCCGGATGCGCGGCAGCATTGGCGAACGTTTCCAGGAAGGTCCAGTCGCCTTCGAGCCGCGACGGCCCCACGGCAACACCTGGACGCAGCAACGGCAGCAGTGCCGGTTCCGGATCGCGCGCGGTCATGTGACGGTCTCCCCAAAGTGCGCTGCCAGTGCCGGCACCGTGCCTTGGTACGCGATTTCCAGTTGTTCCAGGCAGTCTTCGCAGGTATCGGGCTTATGGCTGATCACCGCTCGCATCAGCCGGAACTGCATCACCATGGCTTCCGACGCCATCGTGTAGCAAGCCTCCGCCACGGAATCGGGCAGCGTCTGGCCGTTCATCACGAGCCACCTGACATAGCGGCCCAGCAACTCAAAGTTCGCGCCCAGTTGCCGCAGCACGCTCGCCGCGTAAATCTGGAAGTTGGGCTCGCCGCGCGTCATCAACTGCTCCAGATGCGTGGGGAACACCGCGCGGAACGCGGTAATCGGGTTCTCGCGCGGACGCCGTGCCAGATGTCCGCGCAGGATGTCGAGCGACGCACGCAGCAGCTCGCTCGAACTCAGTGCATCGAAGCGGCGGCGCACGACTTCTGCCTGCGGAAAGGTGGTCACACCCCACATCGTTTCGTGCGCAGGCGTGCGGAAGATCGCGAGGTAGTCATCGCCGCTGGCCGTGTGATAGCCGTCGTGGTGGTAGTAGCCCACCGCCGTGGCCTCGGGCACCAGCACATCGATGGCAATGCAGGCGCGCGCATGCTGGCGGCGGTATGTGCCCGGCAACTGCGGCAACTGATAGTTGTCCACTTCCAGCAGCACGGCATTGCCGCGATTGGTTTGCGCGGCAACGTGCGCCTCCAGGCGCCCATACGTCGACAGCTCGTCCTTGACGATGCCGTAGAGCCGTTCCAGATCGGCGGGCGGAATGTTCGACGACGTGAACTGGTCGCCCGCAAAATCGAGCGTGACGGTGAAAGGCAGTGCCGCGATAGGTTCGAAATCCCATCCGTGTAACAACTCGACCCAGAGGTCGATATGACGGTTGGCATGCGACCACACGGGGTTGCCTCCGTGCAACGCGTGCGCGCCGCCGCGCGTGCGTACTGCCTTGCCGTCACCGTACATTTACAGGTCTCCCAGCGTCTCGCGCACCGGTTGCGGCCACTTTGCGGGATCGAGTCCATGGTGCTTGAGCAGCGCCAGCACGAGCCGCTCGATACCGAACCCGACACAGCCCGTATGCGCCACGCCGCCATCGGCCAGGCCGATATGCCACAGCGCACCGAAGTGGTCCATGTGATAGTTGAAACTCATGCACGCCGTGGGACCGAGTCCGTCGTTGACCGGCACCAGCAGTTCGAACTTCAACTTCAGTTCGCGCTGGCTGTCGGCCACGATCTTGCCGCCACGTCCGAAGAATGGATCGTTGGCGACATCCACCTCCACCGGCAACTGCAGCGATTCGGCCAGCGCCTGGCCGCGCTCCATCCACAACTGCCGGAACGCCACGATGCGCTCGGGCGATCCCAGGCACACGTACTCGCGCTGACGGAACAACTGCATGCGCGTGGGCTCCAGCGACGGCTCGTGGCGGTAGCAGTAGGACAGCACGTCCACCACCTTGCCCTCCTCGGGCAGCGGGCCGCGCTTCGCCACGACCGGATAGATCGGATAGCACGCAGCCGGCGTCAGCACCACGCCCGTGGGCTGCTGCTGATCGGTCCAGTCTTCCTTGTCTTCGAGTCGTGCGAGCAGGCGTCGATGGCCGCGATCGTCGCCACAGAAACTGTGGATCGTGCCCGCGAGATTCGGAAAGCTCTTCAGGTACTCGCTCGTCTCGAAGTCGTGCTGGCCCATCGCGGGCGGAAAGCGCAGCACTTCGGCATGCTGGTCCGCGCCGATGCGCGTGATGGCCGCGTTCAGGCCATCGGCCACCGCTTCGAACACCGCGCTGCGGCCATACAGGCCCTTGACGCCGGCATCGATCAGCAGGCCAGCGGCCAGCAGTTTGTCGAGATAGGTGGGCTCGGGTGCCGGCGCGATGGTCGATTCCGGCGCGCCGCCGCCCTGCGGGGTGTCAGTCAGTGCATGGGCATCCATCGATGACTCCTCAGGAACGGTCGGCCAGCAGCAGGTTGGCCGTGTTGGTCTGGATGCGATCGTTGTTGATCATCAGCGGCGCGGACCACAAATCGCGCAGGTGACGACCGAGGCTGAACGGCGTGCCGTGCTTGTAACCCGCCATGCCGCAGACCAGCATCGCCTGCTGCACCACGTCGAGCGCCATCGTCGACATCGCGGTCTTGAGCCCGTTCATCTCTGCGGCCAGCGCAAACGCGGCGGATACCGATGCACCGGCATGGCGTGCACGCTGACGCTCCAGCGCCATATCCACGCGCGCTTCCATCATCTGCAACATGCTCACGGCCTCGGCCACGCGGGCGGCCGATGGGGGCAACTGGCCCGGGCGCGCACGCGCCTGGCCCTGGAAGAACGTCTTGGCACGCGACACCGCATCGCTCGAAATGCCTACCCAGAGCGCGCTCCACAGGATGTGCGAGACCGGCGTCATCGTGGCATCGGCAATCTCGCCGAACGGCACTGGCAGCACCTGGTCCACATGGCCGGTGGCTTCCAGCCGGAAGCCGTTGCTGCACGTGCCGCGCATGCCCAGCGTGTCCCACGTGTTCAGGCTCTGCAGCGTGTAGTCGGCTTTCAGCGCGCAGACCAGCACCTGATCCGATGGCGAGGCATCGGCATGACGCCGCGCGGTGATCAGGATGCCGTCCGCATGCGCGCCATACGAGATCGTCGGCGCCATCTTCAGCAGATGAAAGCGGTCGCCTTCCACGTTAACCGCGCAGCCACTGCTGCGCAGCGCACCGCCGATGGCTTCTTCCGACGTAGCGGATGCCAGCAGCAATTGCTCGTCGGCCACACGCGCCAGCAACTGTTGCTGCCACGCGCTGCCCGCACCGTGATCGAGCAGGCAGGCCACCTGGATCTGGTGCATCGCGTAGATCATGCCGGTGGACGCGCAATGCTCGCCCAGCGTGCGGCAGATCTCCGCCACCGTGGCCAGCGATGCGCCACTGCCGCCGTGCACGGCTGGCACCATCGCGCCGAGCAGACGCTTCTCGCGCAATACCGCGAACGCCTCGTGCGGGAAGCGCGCTTCATGGTCCACCGCATCGGCAAAGCGCCGCGCCACGTCGCCGGCTTCACGCGCCGCCGCGATCAGCGCATCGGTCGCCAGCGCGCCGTCGGGGTTAGCATGCGCCAACGCAACCTTGGGCGTGCTCATGCTGCCTCCTGCTGCTGGCGGATGGTCTCCACCGCTGCCGCGAGCGAATCCACGCTGCGGAAAAGCTGCCGGGTCAGCATCTGATCGGGGATCTCGATATCGAACGCGTTTTCCAGCGCCAGCATCACGTGCACGGTGGCCAGTGACGACAGCCCGGCGGCGTAGAGATCATCGTTGTCGGCCAGGGTGTCCAGCGGCACATCGAGCCGGGCCACTTCACCGAGGATATTGCGGATGGTTGCTTTCATGCGGCGTCTCCCAATTCTTGTTGGACGGGCTCCATTCCAGGGCTTTTGCGCGTCCGGCTCGGTGCGATGTCGCACCAATACCGCGCGCTGTTGCTGGCGTGCCGCTCAGAAAGCGGACGCGCCTGTCCAGCCGTGCAGCGCCGTGCGCACGATGATCCGGAGGTCGAGCTGGAACGACCAGTGCTGGATGTAATAGATGTCGAACTCGATACGCTTGCGCATCTTCTCGATCGTGTCGGTCTGCCCGCGCAGTCCGTTGATCTGGGCCCAGCCCGTGATCCCCGGCTTGACGCGGTGGCGCAGCATGTAGCGATCGATCAGTTCCTTGTAGATCTCGTTGTGTTCCATCGCATGCGGACGCGGCCCCACCACCGACATCTCGCCGCGCAGCACGTTGAAGAATTGCGGCAGTTCGTCCAGGCTGGTGCGGCGCAGGAAGGCGCCGATGCGCGTCACGCGCGGGTCGCCCCGCGTGGCCTGCGTGACGCCGGTATCGGCATGCATGCGCATGGTGCGGAACTTGTAGACGTGGAACGGGTGCCCGTCGATACCCAGACGCTGCTGGCGGAACAGCACCGGGCCGTGCGACGACAACTTGACCATCACCGCAATGGTAAGCAGCAGCGGACTCAGTGCCAGGATCACGCCTGCGGCAAACGCGCGGTCGAAGCTGGCCTTCATCAACCCCGTGATGCCCGATACCGGCGGCGCGTTCAGGTCGATGACCGGCAAACCCATGAAGTCCGTGAAGCGATGGCCAAGCAGTTCCACCGACGACACATCGGGCACCCAGCGGATATCGATCAGGTCATTGCGGAAGCGGCGCACCACTTCGGAGAGGTCGCGGCACGCGGCCATAGGCAGCGTGAGCCAGATCTCGCGCACGCCCTGGCTGGTGACGAACGCGTTGACTTCTTCCACCGTGCGCAGCGTGGTCACGCCATTGGGTATGCCCTGGCTGGTTTCATCGAAGATGCCCACCACGCGGTAGCCGGCCGTGCGGATGCGTTGCACGCGCAGGAACATCTCGCGGCCTAGCGGTCCGTAGCCGAAGATCACCACGCGCTTGGCGTTGATACCCTGCTCGCGGACGTTGCCGAGCATGCGGAACATCAACGCGCGCGACGCCAGCAGCGCCAGCGCCGTGCTGATGAACCATCCCATCGACCACACGCGCGAGACCGCCGCAATCTGATGAATCAGGAATGCGCCCAGCAGCCCGGCGAAGAACACCGTGGCCCACGCCGAGCAGATACGCAGTGCCAGTACCGCGAGACTGCGGCCGCGCCACGATTCGTAGATGCCGAAGCCGGGAAACACCACGAGTGCGCCGATGGCGCAGAGCATGGTCAGGAACCCGTTGACGGGCGCCGCCTCGCGGATGCCTCCGGGAAAATAGAGCGCACCCATGGCGATGCCGGCCACGCCGATCACCACGGCATCCGACAACCTGTAGAGATAGTGAAGCGCGCTATGCCGCTCCGCGGCGACGTTCCAGTTCGATGCCATGACTGCCCCATGCCCAATACGACCCGTATGAAAAAACGCTCCGGATCATGGTTGCGCAGGGGCTGCGCGGCAGTCTGTGGGGGGGCGCACACAGGTGCGCCGGGCGGATTCCGGCTAGGCGGGACAGCGTGCGGTGGCGCACCGGGCGTGGGGTGCAGCCCCGCCCCGGTCATCCACGTGGCGATTCATTTCGTCTCGATGGCGGTCTCCCGCAGTATCTCCGGCAGCACCTGCGCGGCACGTGGTGCAAGGCGGCAGCGCACTCCACTCGCCCCGATTGAACGGACGGTCCCGTCCCGAGAGGAACAGTGCGAGGTCCGTCACCAGCCCGTGCGTGGTGCCGGTCATGTGCGAGACCGGCAGCAGCGGCATCGACACCAGTACCACGCACGCCAGCGTCATCGTCATCGGTCCATGCGGCACCCCATGGCGCATGATGAACGGCAGGCTGACGCAGAAGCCCAGGGCCAGGCCGCTGATCACCTCCGAAGGCGAATGCGCATGCAGCGCCAGGCGCGACACGCCCACCGCCAGCGCCAGGACCACGCCAGCGGCGGCCGCTACCAGACTCAGTCCCGGCCGGCTGACGGGCATCGCCAGGTACAGCAGCACGGGCAGGATCGACGCCGCCATCATCGAATGGCCGGAGAAACCCGTGAAGTCCATGGCTTCGCTGCCTACGCCCCATCCCATGAACGCCACCTTCGACGCCAGCACCAGAGCGGCAGTCAGCGAGAACGCCAGCAGCCAGTGCCACGCCATGCGCGTGGCCCCGCGCCATCGCAGCCATGCGTAGAGAAAAATCGCACACGGCAGCAGGAAGGTGGACTCACCGAAGAAGGTAATCAGATGCCAGCGGCTCATGGGTACGTGCGATGCGATATGCGATGTAGGGATCGATGCAACGTGCGGTTGGACGGGCGGCGCCGGCTTCGGTTCGACGCTACGCGCATCGTTCCGTGGGATGCCAGACGCAAGCTCTGCACCATGGTGCAGAGCCGCATAGGGGCAGCGTAGCACTGCGCGGCTCTGCCTGTCATGGACGTCTCCCTCCCGAAGCATGAGTCCGCGCGACCCGCCTGCACCCGACTCCACATGCCTGCTATCCCCGAACAAGCCCGATAACACTGGGGCCAGCGGCTGCCAGAACCGTGCAGATGCAGGGATGAGAGGCCCCATCGGCATGCGTCTTCTGGTTGATACAGTCTGCCGCCGCGATTCGTTATGGTCACAGTAACGGCTGCTCACCACGTGGGCGGCCGTTTCAAAGCCCGCATGGTCCCCCGGTCGGCGGGCTTCTTTTTTGGCCGCGCCGATGGTGATTGCGTCGAGTGGTGATGAGAGGAGCGATGCAGACGCGCTTTTTCGACGCTATCGTCGCGACAGTGCCACGAACAGTGCGCGCGCTGTTTCCAGATGCCGGCTGGCTTCTGCTTCCCCGATCGCGCGCGCGGCCACGATGGCGGCGGCTTCGGAGGGATGATGCCGCCCGTGCAGCTCGCCCCGATATAACAACGGCCCGCCAATGACGGCGAGCCGGATCTCATAGCAACATGCCCACTTGTCCCGGCCCTCGCGCACGGCAAACCCGTGGACGACCAGGATATCCAGACTGCGTTCCATACGACCCCCTGCATCACGCGGGCGGCCGGCCTCGGATGGGCGCCAGCTTCTGTCCGCGATTACATCCAGCATAGTCCTACAGGCGCCAACCGAAACTCATCCGATCGCAGTAGATCCGTCGGCATGCAAGCGGGGCGCATGGTTGAAGCTCATCCCTTCCGGTGCGCACCCTTCCTGCGCACGCGGCGGATGCACCGCGCGCAGCAGAGACAGCGCGCTGCGGGGGAAACATTGGCCGCCCGCCCACACCAGCGTGGCCGCCGCGCAGACCAGCTCCACCGGCGCGGGTACAGCCAGGCATCCGCTGGCGCCGAGCAGCGCGGCATGCGCCATCAGCCTTGCATCAAGCGAATCGGACAGCACGAGCCAGCGGCGCGGCGCCAGGCGCTCCCGCACGCGGTCGAGCAGCTTGCAGGGATCGCCTTCCACGCCGCTGCAGTCCACCAATGCCATCTCCACCGATTGTTCGGGCAGCGGCTCGGACTGGTCGGGGTTGTCGATCGATTGCGCGCGGGCGCCGTCAGGCGTGCCGTCGAGCAGCCAGTCGGGACCGTGCCATCGCACGGGCGTGGGGATGTCCTGCGCTTCCATGCGACGCGCAAGGATGCGGCACATCATTTCGTTGCTGGCGATCAGGTAGGTCGTCATCGGGAAGCCATCCGCGCATCGAGCGCGTGGGTCCGCCAAGGTGGGGTACACCGTGCGGGCAGCCCTGGGTAAGGGCATCGAACGCTGTTGGAAACGTGGCGCGGAAGGGGACTTCGATCATTGCGGCAACCCCATGCGCCGGACCTGTTCTACAAGCTAGCCACAATGGCCGGTCACCGCCTCATGCTTTTGGATGAGTGCGGGCCGGCGTATGGCGTAGAGGAGCGGGAGGTGTCGGTCAGGCGGCCTCACATGCCTCCCGCGCAGTCAGCGACGACATCGCGATATGCGTGGGCTGCACGGGCGTGGGGCCGGCCCAGTTCAACGTGGCGCCGCGCTGCAGGGCCACGTACACCGCCTCGCCCTTGTTGCGCACATGCAGACGCTGGTAGAGCGTGCAGGCATGCGTCTTGGCCGTGGCCACGGAGATATTCAGCAGGCGGCTGACCGTCTTGATCGGATAGCCACGTGCCAGCAGGGCCAGCACTTCGTACTGGCGCTCCGTGATATTGAGCAGGTGCGAGCCGGCGGCGGGCGTTTCATGCGTGGTCACCGGCGCGGCAACGTGCGCGCCGACACCCGGCAAGTCCACCGGCACGCTGTGCAAGGGCACCACGATGGGGGCTGCGGCGTGGCGGGTTGCCAATGACTCCGCCTGGCGAGCCGGCGGCAACTGCGACGGGAAGCACTCCCCACCGGCCAGCACCAGCCGGATCGCGGCTTCGAGCGCATCCGCCGAGCAGGTCTTGGCCAGCAGGCCGCGCACGGCCTCGGGCAGGCCAGTATCCGGCAGCGGTGCCGGCACATGTTCGGCCAGCACCAGCACGCGCAACGGTTGCAGGCGCGTGCAGAGATCGCCCAGCATCTGCCAGCCCTGCGCGGCATCGGTCGGCAAACCGAAGATCAGCAGGTCGGCGTGGTGGGTCCAGGGGTCGGGTTCGTGCAGGCTGCCCGGATCGAGATCGACGAGATCGCCGGGAACATGCGCCTGCGCCAACAGGTGGCGTAATCCAAGGCGAAGCAGTGGATGTGGCTCGAGCAAGAGGATGGTGGCCATGGCCGTTCACTTCTTATTGGCGCGTCGCCGGGTTCGCACTGCCCCTGCGGCACGCTGGTTGGACGTGATCCGCTTTTGGCGCGGCTTCACTTCCATACGATCCCCATCGCCTCCCGAGCTTCGCCGCGCCCCGTCCTGGCTCGCTTGCTACGCCCTCCCTCGGAGAATGTTGGATCGCCCCGTTTGCGTATGTAACGCATTAGATGCTTCTAAATACAGATTCAAATTAAATTGAATTCTGATGTTCAGCATAGGAATGTCGCTGATCGAATGCAAGTTGATGTTGCAGTGCGGCGGGTTTTCCCTTGGTTGTATGGCAACTGCACCTGGGAGATATGACAAATGACCCGCCAGGCCCGAACGATCGTTCGATTCGCTGGAAAGTGATCCGGAAATCGCTATGTTGCAGCGCACTAAAGACTGCGCGAATTTCGCCGTCAATGCGTCGGCAATCCTCCTGCCCAAATCCGGGCCAACCTGAGAGAAGAGTTCAACACATGCTTTCCTCGCTCCGCGCGCGCATCGTGGCCCTATCCGTGGCCATCGTGATCGCAGCGCTTGCTGCCAACGCCTTGGTCAACCAGCTAGTGGCACGTGCCTATAACGACGAAGCCATCGACAACAACCTGGCCGCCGTGCAGACCGGTCATGTGGACGCCATTGCCGAATGGGTGGCCAGCCATACCCAGATGATCCAGTCCCTGCAGGATGCTGCGCTTCAGGACGACCCCATTCCTTCGCTGCGTCTGGTGTCCAACGCCGGCGGCTTTATCAAGACCTATGTTGGCTACGCCGACAAGAGCCACCGCTTCTCCGATGCCGCCGGTCTCAAGCCCGACTACGACCCCACCGCCCGCCCCTGGTACAAACAGGCCGTGGCCGCCGGCAAGCCGATCGTGACCCCGCCATATATTGCGGCGAGCAGTGGCAAGCTGGTGGTGACGTTTGCGGTACCTGTCGTACGCGATGGCGTCGTGAAGGGGGTGATCGGCGGCGACGTGGCAATGGATACCGTGACGGCAAATGTCCGTTCGATCCATCCCACGCCGAACAGCTTTGGACTGCTGGTGGCACGCAGCGGCCAGATCGTGGCGCATCTCGACGACAAGCTGACGCTAAAGCCCGTTTCCGATCTGGTGCCTGCGCTCGACGGCGAGAAGCTGGGCGCGCTGGTATCGGCCACGGAGCCTGCTGAAGTAAAGGTGGCGGGTGCCGCAAAGCTGCTGCGCGGCCGCGAGATTCCGGGCACTGACTGGGTGGCCGTGATCGCGCTGGACAAGGCCGAGGCCACGGCCGGCATGCGATCGGTGCTGATTGCCTCGCTGATCTCGCTGGTGATCGTGGCGTGCGCCGCCGCGCTCATCGTGGCCGGCGTGACGGCGGTATCGTTCCGCCGCCTGTCGGGCATTCGCGATGCCATGATCGCCATCGGCTCGGGCGATGGTGACCTGACCAAGCGGCTTGCTGCGGAAGGCACCGATGAAGTCGCGCAGATTGCACGCGCCTTCAACGCCTTCGCCGACAAGCTCGTCCACGTGATGCGCCAGATCCGCGACGCGAGCGAATCGGTACACGTCGCTGCAAATGAGATTGCGGAAGGCAACGCCGACCTGTCGCGTCGCACCGAATCCGCCGCCGCCAGCCTGGAGCAGACGGCTGCATCGATGGAGGAAATTACCGCCACCGTTGGCCAGTCGGAATCGTCGGCCCGCCAGGCGGACGATTCCGTCACGCGCGCGCAGCAGGTGGCCACCGATGGCGGCACGTCAATCGAAAACGCCATCGTCACGATGGGCGACATCGAGCGCGCCGCCGTCAAGGTCTCGGACATCATCGGCGTGATCGAAGGCATCGCCTTCCAGACCAACATCCTGGCCCTGAACGCTGCCGTGGAAGCCGCCCGCGCAGGCGAACAGGGACGCGGCTTCGCCGTGGTGGCCGGCGAGGTGCGCGGACTGGCCCAACGCAGCTCCCAG